>NZ_VATM01000001.1:370834-371015 GCF_005781075.1 Escherichia sp. E2562
GTTTGCACTGGCGGGTTTTCGTTGAAGAGGTGAAACTGACCGATAAGCCGCTTTCTTTTGGGTATAGCGTCGTGGACAGTCATTCATCTTACTGCCGCGCAAAAGCAAAAACCCGCCAGTTTGCACTGGCGGGTTTTCGTTGAAGAGGTGAAACTGACCGATAAGCCGGGTTCTGTCGTGG
>NZ_VATM01000010.1:0-191172 GCF_005781075.1 Escherichia sp. E2562
GTTTCTACCACCAGCACCGATGCCATTAATGGTTCACAACTTCAGAGTACGGCAAGCACCATTACGTCCTATTTGGGCGGCGGTGCAACAATGAGTGATACCGGCGTATTTACCGGCCCTAAATATAATATTGGCGGCAATGAATACACCAACGTTGGCGCAGCTCTTACTGCTCTGGATAATGACGCCCTGTTGTGGGATGCGACCGCTAATTCAAATGCTGGTGCATTCAGCGCCGCGCACGGTACCGATGCCACCAGCAAAATCACCAACGTACTGGCTGGCACAGTCTCTTCCAACAGCTTCGATGCCATTAATGGTAGCCAGCTTTATGGTTTAGCTGATTCCTTCACGACTTATCTTGGCGGTGGTGCTGATATCAGCGATACGGGCGTATTAACCGGACCAACCTACACTATTGGTAATAATGCCTACACTAACGTCGGTGATGCTCTGGCAGCCATTAACTCGTCATTTACCGATTCGCTCGGTGATGCTCTGCTCTGGGATACTGCCGCCAAAAAATTCAGCGCCAAACACGGTGGTACCGACAGCGTCATTACTTACGTCGCAGATGGTGTAATTTCTGATACCAGCAGCGATGCCATTAACGGTTCGCAACTCTACGACACCAACAAGTACATTGCCGATGCGCTGGGTGGTGACGCAGAAGTTAACGCTGATGGCACCATCACTGCGCCGACTTACACCATTGCAAATACCGATTACAACAACGTCGGTGAAGCTCTGAACGCAATCGACACCACTCTCGATGATGCTCTGCTGTGGGATGCAACAGCAAATAACGGTCAAGGTGCATTTAGCGCCGGTCGCGGGATAGATAAAACGGCCAGCATTATTACTAATGTCGCAGACGGTGCAATTTCTGATACCAGCAGCGATGCCATTAACGGTTCGCAACTCTACGACACCAATAAGTACATTGCTGATGCCCTGGGTGGAGATGCAGAAGTCAACTCTGACGGTTCTATCACTGCGCCGACTTACACCATTGCAAATACCGATTACAACAACGTCGGTGAAGCTCTGGATGCGCTCGATGATAATGCCCTGTTGTGGGATGACGCTGCGGGTGCCTACAGCGCCAACCATGAAGGCAAAGCCAGTGTAATCACCAATGTGGCTGATGGTCTGATTGAAGCGGGCAGCACTGACGCCGTCAACGGTTCCCAACTGAATGCCGCTAACCTGCTGATCGAGCAGAATAGCCAAATCATCAATCAGCTTGCCGGAAACACCGACACGACGTACATCGCAGATAATGGTGCAGGTATTAACTATGTGCGTACCAACGACAACGGCTTAGCGTTCAACGACGCCAGCGCCTCTGGTATTGGTGCTACCGCAGTAGGCTATAACGCTGTTGCCTCTGGTGCCAGCAGTGTAGCTATTGGTCAGGACAGCCGCAGCGAAGTTGATACGGGTATCGCCCTGGGTAGCAGCTCTGTTTCCGACCGTGTAATTGTTAAAGGTTCTCGTAACACCAGCGTAACGGAAAATGGCGTAGAGATTGGCTACGACACCACTGACGGTGAATTACTCGGCGCATTGTCGATTGGTGATGATGGCAAGTACCGTCAAATCATCAACGTAGCCGATGGTTCCGAAGCCCATGACGCCGTTACGGTTCGCCAGTTGCAGAATGCCATTGGTGCAGTCGCTACCACGCCGACCAAATACTTCCACGCTAACTCAACGGCTGAAGATTCACTGGCAGTCGGTGAAGACTCGCTGGCAATGGGTGCGAAAACTATCGTTAACGGTAATGCTGGCATTGGTATCGGCCTGAACACTCTGGTGCTGGCAGATGCGATCAACGGTATTGCTATCGGTAGCAACGCAAGTGCAAATCATGCCAACAGTATTGCGATGGGTAACGGTTCTCAGACTACCCGTGGCGCACAGACTGGCTACACCGGTTACAACATGGATGCACCGCAAAACTCTGTCGGTGAGTTCTCTGTCGGCAGCGAAGACGGTCAACGCCAGATCACCAACGTCGCGGCAGGTTCAGCGGATACCGATGCTGTCAACGTTGGGCAGCTGAAAGTCACCGACGAGCGTGTGGCGCAGAATACCCAGAGCATTACTAACCTGAACAATCAGGTCACTAATCTGGATACTCGCGTTACTAATATCGAAAACGGTATTGGCGACATCGTGACCACCGGTAGCACCAAGTACTTCAAGACCAATACCGATGGTGTCGATGCTAACGCGCAGGGTAAAGATAGCGTCGCAATTGGCTCTGGTTCCATTGCTGCCGCTGACAACAGCGTCGCTCTGGGTACAGGCTCCGTGGCCAACGAAGAAAACACGATCTCTGTGGGTTCTTCTACCAATCAGCGTCGTATCACCAACGTAGCCGCCGGTAAAAATGCTACCGACGCCGTTAACGTTGCGCAGTTGAAGTCTTCTGAAGCAGGCGGTGTGCGTTACGACACCAAAGCTGATGGTTCTATCGACTACAGCAACATCACTCTCGGTGGTGGCAATGGCGGTACGACTCGGATCAGCAACGTTTCCGCTGGCGTGAACAACAACGACGCGGTGAACTACGCGCAGTTGAAGCAAAGCGTGCAGGAAACGAAGCAATACACCGATCAGCGCATGGTTGAGATGGATAACAAACTGTCCAAAACTGAAAGCAAGCTGAGTGGTGGTATCGCTTCTGCAATGGCGATGACCGGCCTGCCGCAGGCTTACACTCCGGGTGCCAGCATGGCCTCTATTGGTGGCGGTACTTACAACGGTGAATCAGCTGTTGCTTTAGGTGTGTCGATGGTGAGCGCCAATGGTCGTTGGGTCTACAAATTACAAGGTAGTACCAATAGCCAGGGTGAATACTCCGCCGCACTCGGTGCCGGTATTCAGTGGTAATCATCCATTAACGAATGGGTAAACGCCAAATTGCCTGATGCGTTACGCGCATCAGGCCTACAGGGTGATTCTGCACATTCCTGTAGGCCGAATATTCCGGCAAGATAAGGCGCACCGGGTCAACAATCTAAGGGCAATTCTCTGATGAGGATTGCCCTTTTCTTTACCAGACATCTCCCTTCGCCAAAAAATTGGCCCTACCAATTCTTCGCTTATCTGACCTCTGGTTCACATTTTCCCAATTAAAACTCACATTAACGTTGCCAGTAAATAACATTTAGTTAACCATTCATTGTCATTATCCCTACACAACAAAATTGGCAGTACCACTTTTACACAACGTGTGACAAGGAGATGAGCAACAGACTCATTACACGATGTGCGTGGACTCCAGGAGACCTGCAATGAATCTCTGGCAACAAAACTATGATCCCGCCGGGAATATCTGGCTTTCCAGCCTGATAGCATCGCTTCCCATCCTGTTTTTCTTCTTTGCGCTGATTAAGCTCAAACTGAAAGGATACGTTGCCGCCACCTGGACGGTTGCCATCGCCCTGGCCGTGGCTTTGCTGTTCTATAAAATGCCGGTCGCCAACGCGCTGGCCTCGGTGGTTTATGGCTTCTTCTACGGTTTGTGGCCAATCGCGTGGATCATTATTGCGGCGGTGTTCGTCTATAAGATCTCGGTGAAAACCGGACAGTTTGACATTATCCGCTCGTCGATTCTTTCGATAACCCCAGACCAGCGTCTGCAAATGCTGATCGTCGGTTTCTGTTTCGGCGCATTTCTCGAAGGGGCTGCAGGCTTCGGCGCACCGGTGGCGATCACCGCCGCATTGCTGGTCGGCCTGGGCTTTAAACCTCTGTACGCCGCCGGACTGTGCCTGATTGTTAACACCGCGCCAGTGGCATTTGGTGCGATGGGTATTCCAATTCTGGTTGCCGGACAGGTAACGGGCATCGACAGCTTTGAGATCGGCCAGATGGTGGGTCGTCAGCTACCGTTTATGACCATTATCGTCCTGTTCTGGATCATGGCGATTATGGACGGCTGGCGCGGTATTAAAGAGACGTGGCCTGCGGTCGTGGTTGCAGGTGGTTCGTTTGCCATCGCACAGTATCTCAGCTCCAACTTCATTGGGCCGGAACTGCCGGACATTATCTCTTCGCTGGTATCGCTGCTCTGCCTGACACTGTTCCTCAAACGCTGGCAGCCAGTACGCGTTTTCCGCTTCGGCGATCTGGGTGCATCGCAGGTTGATATGACGCTGGCTCACACAGGTTACACGGCGGGTCAGGTGCTACGTGCCTGGACACCGTTCCTGTTCCTGACCGCCACCGTAACACTTTGGAGTATCCCGCCATTTAAAGCTCTGTTCGCTTCGGGCGGCGCGCTGTATGAATGGGTGATCAACATTCCGGTACCGTATCTCGACAAACTGGTTGCACGTATGCCGCCGGTGGTCAGCGAGGCTACAGCCTACGCCGCCGTGTTTAAGTTTGACTGGTTCTCCGCCACTGGCACCGCCATTCTGTTTGCTGCGCTGCTCTCGGTTGTCTGGCTGAAGATGAAACCGTCTGACGCTCTCAGCACCTTCGGCAGCACGCTGAAAGAACTGGCGCTGCCCATCTACTCCATCGGTATGGTGCTGGCGTTCGCCTTTATCTCGAACTATTCCGGGCTGTCGTCAACACTGGCGCTGGCACTAGCGCACACCGGTCATGCATTCACCTTCTTCTCGCCGTTCCTCGGCTGGCTGGGGGTATTCCTGACCGGGTCGGATACGTCATCTAACGCTCTGTTTGCCGCTCTGCAAGCCACGGCCGCACAACAAATTGGCGTCTCTGACCTGTTGCTGGTTGCCGCCAATACCACCGGCGGTGTTACCGGGAAGATGATCTCCCCGCAATCCATCGCTATCGCCTGTGCGGCGGTAGGCCTGGTTGGCAAAGAGTCAGACCTGTTCCGCTTTACCGTCAAACACAGCCTGATATTCACCTGTATGGTGGGCGTGATCACCACGCTTCAGGCTTACGTCTTAACGTGGATGATTCCTTAATGATTGCTACACCCAGACGCCTGTCAGACGAGGTTGCCTCCCGTGTGCGGGCGCTGATTGATGAAAAACAGCTGGAGGCGGGCATGAAGTTGCCCGCTGAACGCCAACTGGCGATGCAACTCGGCGTGTCGCGTAATTCACTGCGCGAAGCGCTGGCAAAACTGGTGAGCGAAGGCGTACTTCTTAGTCGTCGCGGTGGTGGCACATTTGTGCGCTGGCGTCATGACGCGTGGTCGGAGCAAAACATCGTCCAGCCGCTGAAAACGCTGATGGCCGATGATCCGGATTACAGTTTCGATATTCTGGAAGCCCGCTACGCCATTGAAGCCAGCACCGCATGGCATGCAGCGATGCGCGCCACGCCTGGTGATAAAGAGAAAATTCAGCTTTGCTTTGAGGCAACGCTCAGCGAAGACCCGGACCTCGCCTCACAAGCGGACGTTCGTTTTCATCTGGCGATTGCCGAAGCCTCGCATAACATCGTGCTGCTACAAACCATGCGTGGTTTCTTTGATGTTCTGCAATCCTCGGTGATGCAAAGCCGTCAACGGATGTATCTCGTGCCGCCCGTTTTTTCACAACTGACCGAGCAGCATCAGGCAGTCATTGACGCCATTTTTGCCGGGGATGCCGACGGGGCGCGTAAAGCGATGATGGCGCATCTCAGTTTTGTCCACAGCACCATGAAAAGATTCGATGAAGATCAGGCGCGCCGTGCACGTATTACCCGCCTGCCCGGTGAGCATAATGAGCATTCGAGGGAGAAAAACGCATGATTATTTCTGCAGCCAGCGATTATCGCGCCGCAGCACAACGCATTCTGCCGCCGTTCCTGTTCCACTATATGGATGGCGGCGCATATTCTGAATATACCCTGCGTCGTAACATGGAAGATTTATCAGAAGTGGCGCTGCGCCAGCGCATTCTGAAAAACATGTCCGACTTAAGCCTGGAAACGACGCTGTTTAATGAGAAATTGTCGATGCCAGTAGCGCTGGCTCCAGTGGGCTTGTGCGGCATGTATGCGCGACGCGGCGAAGTTCAGGCAGCAAAAGCGGCGGATGCGCATGGCATTCCGTTTACTCTCTCAACGGTTTCCGTTTGCCCGATTGAGGAAGTCGCACCCACCATCAAGCGCCCAATGTGGTTCCAGCTTTACGTACTGCGCGATCGCGGTTTTATGCGTAACGCACTGGAACGAGCAAAAGCCGCGGGTTGTTCTACGCTGGTTTTCACCGTGGATATGCCAACGCCGGGCGCACGCTACCGTGATGCGCATTCGGGTATGAGTGGCCCAAATGCGGCAATGCGCCGCTACTTGCAGGCGGTGACTCATCCACAATGGGCGTGGGATGTGGGCCTGAATGGTCGTCCACATGATTTAGGGAATATCTCGGCTTACCTTGGCAAACCGACCGGGCTGGAAGATTACATCGGCTGGCTGGGGAATAACTTCGATCCGTCCATCTCCTGGAAAGACCTTGAGTGGATCCGCGATTTCTGGGATGGCCCGATGGTGATCAAAGGGATCCTCGACCCAGAAGATGCGCGTGATGCGGTACGTTTTGGCGCTGACGGGATTGTGGTTTCTAACCACGGCGGTCGTCAGTTAGATGGCGTGCTCTCTTCTGCCCGCGCACTGCCTGCCATTGCAGATGCAGTGAAAGGTGATATCGCCATTCTGGCAGATAGCGGCATTCGTAACGGGCTTGATGTCGTGCGTATGATTGCGCTCGGTGCCGATACCGTACTGCTGGGTCGTGCTTTCCTGTATGCGCTGGCAACAGCGGGCCAGGCGGGCGTGGCTAACCTGCTGAATCTGATTGAGAAAGAGATGAAAGTGGCGATGACGCTGACGGGCGCGAAATCGATCAGTGAAATTACGCAAGATTCGTTGGTGCAGGGGCTGGGTAAAGAGTTGCCTGCGGCGCTGGCCCCGATGGCGAAAGGGAATGCGGCATAGTCGTTTGAGCCCCCTAACCCTCTCCCTCAGGGAGAGGGGACCGATCGGTGTTGTTTGTGCTCCCTCAGACTGAATCACCTCTCTCGGATGCACAGTCCGGGGTGAGGGGAAAAGGCCGCACGGCTCACCAATTTTCTGCTATCCTGCCCCCGCACTAAGGGGGCAGTATGCTAAACATCGTACTTTACGAACCAGAAATTCCGCCAAATACTGGCAACATCATCCGTCTTTGCGCTAACACCGGCTTTCGTCTGCATATCATCGAACCAATGGGATTTGCCTGGGACGATAAGCGCCTACGCCGCGCAGGGCTGGACTACCACGAATTTACCGCCGTTACGCGTCATCATGACTACAGCGCGTTCCTCGAAGCAGAAAATCCCCAGCGCCTGTTTGCTCTCACTACAAAAGGTACGCCCGCACATAGCGCCGTAAGCTATCAGGATGGCGACTATCTGATGTTCGGCCCGGAAACGCGCGGCCTGCCAGCGAGCATTCTTGATGCCCTGCCCGCTGAACAAAAAATTCGTATTCCAATGGTGCCGGACAGCCGCAGCATGAACCTGTCCAATGCGGTGTCGGTAGTGGTGTATGAAGCCTGGCGGCAGCTGGGGTATCCGGGAGCGGTGTTGAGAGATTAGTTACTGTATGCCGGATAGATGATTACATCGCATCCGGCACAATCACAGGACGTCAGATCCCATCCCCATACTCAAACGTATGGTTAATACCGTTGAAATGCTGGTCCATATCCATTGATGGCTTATCGCTGTCTGGTTTACCGACAATGCGTGCCGGAACGCCAGCGGCAGTAGTATGCGGCGGCACCGGTTGCAGCACCACGGAACCTGCGCCAATCTTCGCGCCGCGCCCAACTTCAATATTGCCAAGAATTTTCGCGCCCGCGCCAATCATCACGCCTTCACGAATTTTCGGGTGACGGTCACCGCTGGTTTTCCCAGTACCGCCAAGGGTGACGGATTGCAGAATCGACACGTCGTTTTCAATCACCGCCGTTTCACCAACGACGATGCCCGTCGCGTGGTCGAGCATAATGCCACGGCCAATTTTTGCCGCCGGGTGAATATCGACCTGGAACGTCACAGAAACCTGGTTTTGCAGAAAAATAGCCAGTGCACGACGGCCCTGATTCCACAGCCAGTGACCGATGCGATAGGCCTGCAAGGCATGAAAACCTTTCAGGTATAACAATGGGGTTGAGTATTTATCGACTGCCGGGTCGCGGGTACGCACCGCCTGAATATCGCAGGCCGCAGAAGCAATCATTTCCGGGTCGGCGGCGTAGGCTTCTTCAACCACTTCGCGGATAGCAATGGCAGGCATGATTGGCGATGACAGCTTGTTCGCCAGCATGTAGCTCAGGGCACTGCCAAGGTTTTCGTGCTTGAGTAGCGTCGCGTGGTAAAAACTGGCCAGCATTGGCTCACAGTCCGCCAGCGTTCTGGCTTCAGCTTTAATATTGTTCCAGACAATTTCCAGTTCTTCACACGACATTGCTTACTCCACACGATGAGATAATGACCGGCCCGTTCTGCGCGGGCCGGGTCATAGCGGTAACAAAGGTTCCCTGGGTTTAGTGGCTGCTGCGCTCGTCCTTGCGTGCACGACCTAGTAAAGTCAATGCTGCCTCGCGCGCGTTTTTTCCGCAATATAATACTTGATAAATTTCCTCGGTTATTGGCATTTCAACGCCGAAGCGATGCGCCAACTCGCGGACTTCTTTCGTATTGCGGTAGCCTTCCACCACCTGACCAATCTTCTCCTGCGCGCTTTGTACATCCATGCCCTGACCGAGCATCATGCCAAAACGGCGGTTACGCGACTGGTTGTCAGTACAGGTAAGCACCAGATCGCCCAGCCCCGCCATGCCCATAAAGGTGGCAGGATCGGCACCCAGCGCCGCACCAAGACGCGACATTTCAGCCAGTCCACGGGTGATCAGCGCCGTACGCGCATTTGCGCCAAAACCGATACCGTCGGACATCCCCGCGCCAATGGCAATGACGTTTTTCACCGCGCCGCCAAGCTGCACGCCAATGAAATCCGGGTTGCTGTAAACGCGGAAACTTTTGCCACAGTGCAGCAACTGCTGGAGATCATCGGCGAAGGTCTGGTCGGTAGAGGCCAGCGAAATAGCCGTCGGTAAACCTGCCGCCAGTTCTTTCGCAAATGTTGGACCAGAGATAACCGCTAGCGGAATTTGATCGCCTAACGCCTCACGCGCCACGTCCTGTAACAGACGCCCGGTTTCCGCTTCCAGACCTTTAGTCGCCCACACCAGCCGCGCATCAGGACGCATCAGCGGTTTAATCTGGCGCAGCACTTCACCAAAGACATGGCTGGGTACGACGACGAGAATATTGCGGCTGGCTGCCAGCGCGGTGGCGAGATCGCTTTCAAGATGGAGCGTATCGGGAAAAGGCACATCGGGGAGAAACGCAGCGTTACAGCGGTCGCGTTCTAGCGTTGCGATATGTTCAGGGTCATGGCCCCAGAGGACAACCTCGTGGCCATTTCTTGCCAGGGTGATGGCAAGAGCGGTGCCGTACGAGCCGGCACCGATCACAGTCATTGAAGCATTACGTTGGTTCATCAGGCATCCTGATGTTCTTCAGTACCTTCGCCAGCCTGCTGCTGCAAATAGTTCATGAACAGCGCATCGAAGTTAACCGGCGCAAGGTTCAGTTGCGGGAATGTACCGCGGGATACCATGCTGGTGATGCATTCACGAGCATACGGGAACAGAATGTTCGGGCAGTATGCGCCCAGGCAATGTGCCAGCTGGGTGCCTTCAATACCCGCGATGGAGAAAATACCACCCTGCTGAACTTCACACAGGAACGCAGTTTCTTCGCCCAGGGATGCCGTTACGGTAACACGCAGTACCACTTCGTAAACGTCATCTGCCAGTTGAGAAGATGCCGTATCCAGATCAAGTTTAACTTCTGGCTGCCAATCTTTCTGGAAAACGTGCGGCGCGTTCGGCGCTTCGAAAGAAATATCCTTGGTATAAATACGTTGGATCTGGAAAGTCATTTCGGTGTTGTTTTGTTCTGACATGTGTAGAAAACCCTTAAGTGTTGTCCTTAAATACTGCGCAATGTAATGCCAACGTTCACACGTTATTTCAGCAGGGGATCCAGTCCACCACGTGCATCCAATGCATACAAGTCATCACAGCCGCCAATGTGCTGTGCGTCAATAAAAATCTGGGGAACCGTGGTACGACCGCTGCGTTTGATCATCTCTTCACGCTTGGCGGCGTTGCCATCAATCGGCAGCTCCTGAAAACTCACGCCCTTGCTGCTCAGCAGTGCTTTTGCACGATGGCAATACGGGCAGGTTTCTTTGGTATAGATTTCAACATTGGCCATAACTTAGCTCCTGTTTTTTTACCCTGAAATTTCATGTTGCAGGGCGGCAGCAAAATGGAGTGTCCCCAGAAGCTTATAACAATAAGTCGCTGGGGGCATAATTGCAGCTAACGGCCTGCATCATGAAAGACGACAGGTAAATTATTTGCCGCGCACCAGAGGCAAGTTTTCGCCAGCCCAGCCAGCGACGCCTTCTTTCAGCACGAATACTTGCGCAAAACCAGCTTTCGTCAGCGCGTTTGCAGGCTCCTGGCACTGCATGCCAGAACCGTCTACCACGATAACCGGTTTGTCTTTGTGCTTCTCAAGCTCACCAACATTGTTGGCTTTGATTTCGCTCGGCAACAGATTGATAGAACCTGCGATATGGCCTTTACGGAAGTCATCACGCTGACGTAAATCCACAACCACAGCGTCTTCTTTGTTGATCAGACGCGTAGCTTCACCACGAGTAATCACCTTCACTTTCGAGGTCAGGCTCTTAAACGTAGTGACAAGAACCGCCACCAGTAACGCGATCCAGGCGATACTCAGTATGGGATGACGGCCAACAAATTGCATAATTTCTTGCATGGGGGGTAACAACTCCCGACGTAGTGATTAAAAAAACCAGGAAAGGAGTATACCTGCGCAGTGCGGCAAATACAGCCAGCGCGTTAACTGGAATGCAATTTTGCGGGGCGCGACGAAAAAAAATCGCAAATCTGGCATCGGCATGCCGCGAGCGGTCGTATATTTTGATCTTCAGAGGCTATTTTATCGATTCAGCTGTAGTAAAATTACGCAAATTTTGACTCTTGAGTATGAGGTTGTCGCAATGTCGGTTTCTAAAAAACCTATGGTACTGGTGATTCTGGATGGCTATGGCTATCGCGAAGAACAGCAGGATAACGCCATTTTTAGTGCTAAAACCCCGGTAATGGATGCACTGTGGGCCAATCGTCCGCATACCCTGATCGACGCTTCCGGTCTGGAAGTCGGTCTGCCTGACCGTCAGATGGGTAACTCCGAAGTAGGCCACGTTAACCTGGGTGCCGGCCGCATCGTGTATCAGGACCTGACTCGTCTGGACGTTGAAATCAAAGATCGCGCTTTCTTCGCTAACCCGGTACTGACTGGTGCGGTAGATAAAGCGAAAAACGCAGGCAAAGCAGTACACATTATGGGTCTGCTCTCCGCAGGCGGCGTACACAGCCACGAAGATCACATCATGGCGATGGTAGAACTGGCAGCTGAACGCGGTGCAGAAAAAATCTACCTGCACGCATTCCTTGACGGTCGCGACACTCCGCCGCGCAGTGCTGAATCTTCGCTGAAAAAATTCGAAGAGAAATTTGCCGCACTGGGCAAAGGTCGCGTAGCGTCCATCATTGGCCGTTACTACGCGATGGACCGCGACAACCGTTGGGATCGCGTTGAAAAAGCTTATGACCTGCTGACTCTGGCGCAGGGTGAATTCCAGGCCGATACCGCCGTTGCTGGTTTGCAGGCTGCTTATGCTCGCGACGAAAACGACGAGTTCGTGAAAGCGACCGTTATTCGTGCAGAAGGCCAGCCGGATGCAGCAATGGAAGACGGCGACGCGCTGATTTTCATGAACTTCCGTGCTGACCGTGCGCGTGAAATTACTCGTGCGTTCGTGAACGCTGATTTCGACGGCTTCGCGCGTAAGAAAGTGGTTAACGTCGATTTCGTGATGCTGACCGAATACGCTGCCGACATCAAAACCGCAGTGGCTTACCCACCGGCGTCTCTGGTTAACACCTTCGGCGAGTGGATGGCGAAAAACGACAAAACTCAGCTGCGTATTTCCGAAACTGAAAAATATGCTCACGTCACTTTCTTCTTTAACGGTGGTGTAGAAGAGTCGTTCAAAGGCGAAGACCGCATTCTGATCAACTCGCCGAAAGTCGCTACCTACGACCTGCAGCCGGAAATGAGCTCCGCAGAGCTGACCGAAAAACTGGTTGCGGCAATCAAGAGCGGCAAATACGACACCATTATCTGTAACTATCCGAACGGCGACATGGTAGGTCACACCGGAGTGATGGAAGCGGCGGTTAAAGCGGTAGAAGCGCTGGATCACTGTGTTGAAGAAGTGACAAAAGCCGTTGAGTCCGTGGGTGGACAACTGCTGATCACCGCTGACCACGGTAACGCTGAACAGATGCGCGATCCGGCAACGGGTCAGGCACACACGGCACACACCAACCTGCCAGTTCCGCTGATTTACGTTGGTGATAAGAACGTGAAAGCGGTTGAAGGCGGTAAGCTTTCTGACATCGCACCGACCATGTTGTCGCTGATGGGGATGGAAATCCCGCAAGAGATGACTGGTAAGCCGCTGTTCATCGTGGAATAATCCCTCCCCATGAGGGGAAAGGCGATTAATACCATGACACGGGCCACGAAACCGCGCAGGTTTGCAGTCAGGCCCATCATTTACGCCAGCGTTCTTAGCGCTGGCGTATTGTTGTGCACGTTTTCCGCCCACGCGGATGACCGCGACCAACTCAAGTCTATTCAGGCCGATATCGCCGCGAAAGAGCGCGCGGTACGCCAACAGCAGCAACAACGCTCAAGCCTGCTTGCTCAGCTGAAAAAGCAGGAAGAGGCGATCTCCGAAGCCACCCGCAAGCTGCGCGAAACGCAAAACACGCTCAATCAACTGAATAAACAGATTGATGAGATGAACGCGTCGATTGCCAAACTGGAGCAGCAAAAAGCCGCCCAGGAACGCAGCCTCGCCGCGCAACTGGATGCCGCGTTTCGTCAGGGTGAACATACCGGTATTCAGCTGATTCTCAGCGGTGAAGAAAGCCAGCGCGGTCAACGATTGCAGGCTTACTTCGGCTATCTCAACCAGGCGCGACAAGAAACCATCGCCCAGTTGAAGCAAACGCGTGAAGAAGTCGCCATGCAGCGTGCTGAACTGGAAGAGAAACAAAGCGAGCAACAAACGCTGTTATATGAGCAGCGCGCCCAACAGGCGAAACTGACTCAGGCGCTGAACGAGCGTAAAAAGACGCTGGCGGGGCTGGAATCTTCCATCCAGCAAGGTCAGCAGCAGCTAAGTGAACTGCGTGCCAACGAATCCCGTCTGCGTAACAGCATTGCCCGTGCAGAAGCGGCAGCGAAAGCGCGTGCTGAACGTGAAGCGCGCGAAGCCCAGGCGGTTCGCGACCGTCAGAAAGAAGCGACACGTAAAGGCACCACCTACAAACCGACCGAAAGCGAAAAATCGCTGATGTCCCGAACTGGTGGTCTGGGCGCACCGCGCGGTCAGGCATTTTGGCCGGTTCGCGGGCCAACGCTGCATCGCTATGGCGAACAGCTACAAGGCGAACTGCGCTGGAAAGGGATGGTTATCGGTGCCTCTGAAGGTACTGAAGTTAAAGCGATTGCCGACGGTCGGGTGATTCTGGCTGACTGGCTGCAAGGCTACGGTCTGGTGGTGGTGGTTGAGCACGGTAAAGGCGACATGAGTCTTTACGGCTATAATCAGAGCGCACTGGTGAGCGTTGGTTCGCAGGTTCGCGCGGGCCAGCCAATTGCACTGGTGGGCAGCAGTGGTGGTCAGGGTCGGCCTTCACTCTATTTCGAAATTCGCCGCCAGGGTCAGGCGGTCAATCCACAGCCGTGGTTGGGAAGATAAGTTTTGTTTCCATTTCGTCGTAACGTTCTTGCATTTGCCGCTCTGTTAGCGCTTTCCTCCCCCGTACTTGCTGGCAAACTAGCCATTGTCATTGATGATTTTGGTTATCGCCCGCACAACGAAAACCAGGTGCTGGCGATGCCCTCCGCTATCTCCGTCGCCGTGTTACCCGACTCACCGCACGCCAGAGAGATGGCGACCAAAGCGCATAACAGCGGTCACGAGGTGTTGATCCATCTGCCAATGGCACCATTGAGTAAACAGCCGCTGGAGAAAAACACGCTGCGCCCGGAGATGAGCAGCGACGAAATTGAGCGCATTATTCGTAGTGCGGTCAATAACGTGCCCTATGCCGTGGGGATCAACAACCACATGGGCAGCAAAATGACCTCTAACCTGTTTGGTATGCAGAAAGTGATGCAGGCGCTGGCGCGTTACAATCTTTACTTCCTCGACAGCGTAACCATCGGTAATACCCAGGCGATGCGCGCCGCACAAGGCACTGGCGTGAAGGTTATTAAACGGAAGGTGTTCCTCGACGATTCGCAAAATGAAGCGGATATTCGTGTACAGTTTAATCGTGCAATTGACCTGGCGCGTCGCAACGGTTCGACCATCGCCATTGGTCATCCACATCCCTCAACAGTACGCGTATTGCAACAAATGGTTTATAACCTGCCGCCAGACATTACGCTGGTGAAAGCCAGCAGCTTGCTGAATGAACCGCAGGTCGATACGTCTACGCCACCGAAAAATACGGTGCCCAACACTCCGCGTAATCCGTTCCGTGGCGTGAAGCTGTGTAAACCGAAAAAACCGCTGGAACCCGTTTATGCGAATCGCTTCTTTGAAGTATTAAGCGAAAGCATCAGCCAGAGCACGCTGATCGTTTACTTCCAGCATCAGTGGCAAGGCTGGGGCAAACAGCCCGAAGCGGCGAAGTTTAACGCTAACGCAAATTAAAGGCGCTACGCGTAATGCGATGGTGCGATCGTGTTTTGTCGCGCCATTGCCATAAGCGGAAAGACCACAGTAATGCCTGATAACCCACCTTTACGCTGCGGACATTAGTAATCAGGCGCTTATACATGCCGGAAGTAAATATCTCAGCAATCATCCGTTGGCGGATAAGAATATCTGGCTCTTTGCGCACCGCATGGCAAACACGCAATGCTTCGTAAGTTATTTGCTGATGAAATTCCGGATAAATTGTAATTTTGTCGGCATAATTTCGATTTAATTTCTCCAGCAGTCGGGTAATCTTAATATAGTGCCGTTGATAATTAAGGTTTTTATTCCCTTGTCTATTCAACCGACTCACGGACGTATTATGCAGATAATATTTATATAACGATTGCTCGGTATATCGCGCACGCAGCGCGTTAAACATAAATTCTGTTGTCCAGACAATATCCTGATGATGTAATCCGGCAATAAATTTAATGTTATTTTTTACAATAACATCGCGGCGATAAACGCCCATCCAGACAACGTGAGTCCAGCGGCGAGAAGAAAGTCCCATCCGCAGCCAGTCCGGGCCGGTTAATACGCCGGTTGAGCGTATGCGATCGGTGGGAATGGATTGCCAGGTTTCCTCCGTTTCACGAAAACACCAGTCAGCGTTGCACTGCGCCACGTCGAGATCGTCCTCTAACGCCATGGTCATCAGCGTTTCGTACATAGTGGGATAGACTTCATCATCAGCATCGACAAAAGCAACATATTTGCCCGTCGCTGCCTCGATCCCGCGATTACGCGCCACCGATGCGCCAGCATTCGCCTGATGCAGCAAGCGAACATGCGGATGTTTTTCTGCGTAATGCTTTGCTATTTCAACAGAATTATCCGTTGACCCATCGTTAATAATAATAATTTCCAGAGCAGTCCAGGTTTGCGCGATTAAAGATTCCATACAAGTGCGGAAATCATCGCCCGCATTATATAACGGGATAATAACACTTAGTTTATTAGTGCTGTTCATCATAAATTACCGACGACCTCTGAAGTTACCCTGACGTTTTACAGGCTTTGTATTAAGAAACTATTAAGCCTGTGAAATATTATTTTTACGGGTGAGAAAGTAACTTCAGGCTAGAGAAATAATGAGAGCAGCAATATAAGATAACAGCGCAATTACGATATCTTTATTACACTGACAGGATTTTACATATTTAACGGATTATCCTCAGGGAAAAGGGCTGGAATTTTGGATTTTCAGATTGTAGACAAAGTGCGCTTTGTTTATGCCGGATCTAGCGTAAACGCTTTATCCGGCATACCAAATTGTGCAAATTTAATATGTTGCAGGAACCACGTAGGCCTGATACGCCGTAGCGCATCAGGCAATTTTGTGTTTTCCATCAGCTTCAAGGGCTGGAATACCAGCCCTTGTTCGTGTTAATCCCAGCTCAGAATAACTTTCCCAGACTGGCCCGAACGCATGGCATCAAAGCCTTTCTGGAAATCGTCGATGGAGAAACGATGGGTAATGATTGGCGAGAGATCCAGACCAGACTGAATCAGCGCCGCCATCTTGTACCAGGTTTCAAACATCTCACGACCGTAAATACCTTTAATGAACAGTCCTTTAAAGATCACTTTTGTCCAGTCGATAGACATATCAGACGGCGGGATACCCAGCATCGCAATACGGCCACCGTGATTCATGGTGTCCAGCATCGTGCGGAATGCTGACGGCGCACCAGACATCTCCAGACCAACATCAAAGCCTTCAGTCATGCCCAGTTCTGCCATTACGTCGTTGAGATTCTCTTTCGCGACGTTAACCGCACGAGTGATGCCCATTTTGCGCGCCAGCCCCAGACGGTATTCATTAACATCAGTGATCACCACGTTGCGTGCACCAACGTGTTTCGCTACCGCCGCGGCCATAATACCAATTGGGCCTGCGCCAGAAACCAGAACATCTTCGCCGACCAGATCAAACGATAGCGCCGTATGCACCGCATTTCCGAACGGGTCAAAAATTGCGGCTAAGTCATCGGAGATATTATCGGGGATTTTGAAGGCGTTGAATGCCGGGATCACCAGATATTCGGCGAAGCAGCCCGGGCGATTAACACCAACGCCTATCGTGTTGCGGCACAAATGGGTACGACCACCACGACAGTTGCGGCAATGACCACAGGTGATATGGCCTTCGCCAGAAACGCGATCGCCGATCTTGAAGCCTTTCACTTCCTGACCGATGCCAACCACCTCACCGACATATTCATGGCCTACAACCATCGGTACTGGGATGGTTTTTTGCGACCACTCATCCCAGTTATAGATGTGAACGTCAGTCCCGCAGATGGCTGTTTTACGGATTTTAATCAGCAGATCGTTATGTCCGAGTTCCGGTTCAGGAACGTCGGTCATCCAGATGCCCTCTTCCGCTTTCAGTTTGGATAACGCTTTCATCTCACATCCTCACTCAGGCGATTACGCCCAGTTGTTTACCAATACGCGTGAACGCTTCTACCGCACGCGTAATTTGCTCAGGGGTATGCGCCGCAGACATCTGGGTACGAATACGCGCCTGACCTTTCGGAACGACCGGATAGAAGAAACCGGTGACGTAAATGCCCTCTTTTTGCAGTTCACGGGCAAATTTTTGCGCCACTACAGCATCGCCAAGCATGACCGGAATAATGGCGTGATCGGCACCCGCCAGGGTAAAGCCCGCCGCCGACATCTGCTCACGGAACTGACGCGCGTTCACCCACAGACGGTCACGAAGCTCACTGCCCGCTTCGACCATCTCCAGCACTTTAATGGAAGCAGCCACAATGGCAGGTGCCAGTGAGTTGGAGAACAGGTAAGGACGAGAACGCTGACGCAGCCACTCAACCACTTCTTTACGCGCTGCGGTGTAACCACCAGAAGCCCCGCCCAGTGCTTTACCCAGCGTGCCGGTGATGATATCGACACGGCCCATCACATCGCAGTATTCATGGGAGCCACGTCCGTTTTCACCGACAAAACCGACCGCATGAGAGTCATCAACCATCACCAAAGCGTCGTATTTATCCGCGAGATCGCAAACCCCTTTCAGGTTGGCAATTACGCCATCCATAGAGAACACACCATCGGTGGCGATTAACACATGGCGCGCCCCGGATTCACGCGCTTCTTTCAGGCACGCTTCCAGCTCTTGCATATTGTTGTTGGCATAGCGATAGCGTTTCGCTTTGCACAGCCGCACGCCGTCGATGATCGAGGCATGGTTCAGAGCATCGGAGATAATGGCGTCTTCCGCGCCCAGCAGTGTTTCAAACAGACCGCCGTTGGCATCAAAACAGGAAGAGTAGAGAATCGCATCTTCCATGCCGAGAAATGCTGCCAGTTTCTGCTCAAGCTCTTTATGGCTATCCTGGGTGCCGCAGATAAATCGCACCGAAGCCATGCCGAAACCGTGAGAATCCATTCCCGCTTTTGCCGCCGCAATCAGCTCCGGATGATTCGCCAGTCCGAGATAGTTATTGGCGCAAAAGTTTATGACGTGACTTCCATCAGCCACAGTGATGTCTGCTTGCTGCGCAGACGTAATAATGCGTTCTTCTTTAAACAACCCTTCCGCCCTTGCGGTTTCCAGATCGTTAGTTAACTGCTGATAAAATTCTCCACGCATTGCGGTTCTCCAGACAGGGCAATTTCCAGCACATATTACCCAAACTTATAGTTCGCGACGAGATGACGCGTTAACACTTCTGTAAAATTTAGAATAAATAACGTCCATCCCCCTCACTTTCGGCGAATGGCTGAAGCCAACGCCGTGTAGTGATATGATAGAAGTATTCGTGTCTGAGATTGTCTCTGACTCCATAATTCGAAGGTTACAGTTATGATCATCGTTACCGGCGGCGCGGGCTTTATCGGCAGCAACATCGTTAAGGCCCTGAATGATAAAGGCATCACCGATATTCTGGTGGTGGACAACCTGAAAGACGGCACCAAGTTTGTGAACCTGGTGGACCTGGACATCGCGGACTATATGGATAAGGAAGACTTCCTGATCCAGATTATGGCGGGCGAAGAGTTCGGCGATGTCGAAGCGATTTTCCACGAAGGCGCGTGCTCTTCCACTACAGAGTGGGACGGCAAGTATATGATGGATAACAACTATCAATACTCCAAAGAGCTGCTGCATTACTGTCTGGAGCGCGAAATCCCGTTCCTGTACGCCTCTTCCGCAGCCACTTACGGCGGTCGCACCTCCGACTTTATTGAATCCCGCGAATACGAAAAACCACTAAATATCTACGGTTATTCGAAGTTCCTGTTTGATGAATATGTTCGTCAAATCCTACCGGAAGCGAACTCGCAGATTGTTGGCTTCCGCTATTTCAACGTTTATGGACCGCGCGAAGGCCATAAAGGCAGCATGGCGAGCGTCGCTTTCCATCTCAACACCCAGCTTAACAACGGTGAGTCTCCGAAACTGTTCGAAGGTAGCGAGAACTTTAAACGCGACTTCGTCTATGTTGGCGACGTGGCAGATGTAAACCTGTGGTTCCTGGAAAATGGCGTTTCCGGCATCTTCAACCTCGGTACTGGTCGTGCGGAATCCTTCCAGGCGGTAGCCGATGCAACGCTTGCTTATCACAAGAAAGGCCAGATTGAATACATTCCGTTCCCGGATAAACTGAAAGGCCGCTATCAGGCATTCACGCAGGCAGATCTGACGAATCTGCGCGCGGCGGGTTATGACAAACCGTTCAAAACCGTTGCCGAAGGCGTAACGGAATACATGGCCTGGCTGAATCGCGACATCAACGTAAATTCACAAAATCATTCGAGCGGTATCAAGGCGGCAACTAAGTGAATCTCCGGGAGCTTACAAAAGTAAGTGACCGGAGTGAACGCAGGCAGCCGCCGCAGAGACAGCTTGAAGGATGAAGTGAATGAAAATATTGGTGATCGGCCCGTCATGGGTTGGCGACATGATGATGTCGCAAAGTCTCTATCGCACGCTCCAGGCGCGCTATCCCCAGGCGATAATCGACGTGATGGCACCGGCATGGTGCCGTCCATTATTATCGCGGATGCCGGAAGTTAACGAAGCTATCCCGATGCCTCTCGGTCACGGGGCGCTGGAAATCGGTGAACGCCGCAAACTGGGTCATAGTCTGCGTGAAAAACGCTACGACCGCGCCTACGTCTTACCCAACTCCTTCAAATCCGCATTAGTGCCTTTCTTCGCGGGTATTCCTCATCGCACCGGCTGGCGCGGCGAGATGCGCTACGGTTTACTCAACGATGTACGTGTGCTCGATAAAGAAGCCTGGCCGCTAATGGTGGAACGCTATGTGGCGCTGGCCTATGACAAAGGCGTAATGCGTACCGCACAAGATCTACCAAAACCGTTGTTATGGCCGCAATTGCAGGTGAGCGAAGGTGAAAAATCGTATGCCTGTAACCAATTTTCGCTCTCATCAGAACGTCCGATGATTGGCTTTTGCCCGGGTGCGGAGTTTGGCCCGGCGAAACGCTGGCCACACTACCACTATGCAGAGCTGGCAAAGCAGCTGATTGATGAAGGTTATCAGGTGGTTCTGTTTGGCTCTGCGAAAGATCATGAGGCGGGCAATGAGATTCTTGCCGCTTTGAATACCGAGCAGCAGGCATGGTGTCGGAACTTGGCGGGGGAAACACAGCTTGAGCAGGCAGTCATTTTGATTGCCGCCTGTAAAGCCATTGTCACTAACGATTCTGGCCTGATGCACGTTGCTGCGGCGCTCAATCGTCCACTGGTTGCTCTGTATGGGCCGAGCAGTCCGGACTTTACGCCGCCGCTTTCCCATAAAGCGCGCGTGATCCGCCTGATTACCGGCTATCACAAAGTGCGTAAAGGTGACGCTGCAGAGGGTTACCACCAGAGCTTGATCGACATTACTCCCCAGCACGTGTTGGAAGAACTCAACGCGCTATTGTTACAAGAGGAAGCCTGACGGATGCGGGTTCTGATCGTTAAAACATCGTCGATGGGCGATGTTCTCCATACGCTGCCCGCACTCACCGATGCCCAGCAGGCAATCCCGGGGATTAAGTTTGATTGGGTGGTAGAAGAGGGATTCGCGCAAATTCCGTCCTGGCACGCCGCCGTTGAGCGGGTTATCCCGGTGGCGATACGACGCTGGCGCAAAGCCTGGTTCTCGGCCCCCATAAAAGCGGAACGGAAAGCGTTTCGTGAAGCCCTTCAGGCAGAAAACTATGACGCAATTATCGACGCCCAGGGGCTGGTAAAAAGCGCAGCGCTGGTGACACGTTTAGCACATGGCGTTAAACATGGAATGGACTGGCAAACCGCTCGCGAGCCTTTAGCCAGCCTGTTTTACAATCGCAAACATCATATTGCGAAACAGCAGCATGCTGTAGAACGTACCCGTGAACTGTTTGCAAAAAGCCTTGGGTATAGCAAACCGCAGGCCCAGGGCGATTATGCTATTGCGCAGCATTTCCTGACAAATCCACTACCGGATGCTGGGGAGTATGCTGTATTCCTTCATGCGACCACCCGCGATGATAAACACTGGCCGGAAGAGCACTGGCGAGAATTAATTGGTTTACTGGCAGGTTCAGGGATTCGAATTAAACTACCGTGGGGAGCGCCGCATGAAGAAGAGCGGGCAAAAAGGCTGGCGGAAGGCTTTGATTATGTCGACGTACTGCCGAAGATGACTCTGGAAGGCGTTGCCCGTGTGCTGGCTGGAGCTAAATTTGTTGTGTCAGTCGATACAGGATTAAGCCATTTAACTGCGGCACTCGATAAACCCAATATCACAGTTTATGGGCCGACAGACCCGGGATTAATTGGCGGTTATGGGAAGAATCAGGTAGTTTGTATGGCACCGGGGAAAAGTTTAATTAATCTCAACGGTCAAGCAGTTTTGGAAAAATTATCATCATTATAAAGGTAAAACATGCCAACCTTCATTAAATTTCACTCATGGAAACCTTACACTCTGAAATCATCTGTGATTCTAGAGATAATGACTTATATATTATGTTTTTTTTCATTGATAATTGCATTCATCGATAACACTTTCAGCATAAAGATATATAATATCACTGCTATAGTTTGCTTGTTATCACTAATTTTACGTGGCAGACAAGGAAATTATAATATAAAAAACCTTATCCTTCCACTTTCTATATTTTTTATAGGATTGCTTGATTTAATTTGGTATTCTGTGTTTAAAGTAGACAACTCTCCATTTCGTGCTACTTACCACAGTTATTTAAATACTGCCAAAATATTTATATTTGGATCTTTTATTGTTTTTTTAGCACTAACTAGCCAGCTAAAAACAAAAAAAGAAAGTGTGTTATACATTTTATATTCCCTGTCATTTATAATTGCTGCATATGCAATTTATACTAATAGCATTCATGAATATGACCGCATTTCTTTTGGTATAGGAGCGGCAACAGGAGCAGCATATTCAACAATGCTAATAGGGATAGTTAGTGGTGTTGCAATTCTTTATACTAAAAAAAACCATCCTTTTTTATTTTTATTAAATAGTTGCGCGGTACTTTATGTTCTGGCACTGACACAAACCAGAGCAACTCTACTCCTTTTCCCTGTAATTTGTGCTGTTGCACTAATTACATATTACAACAAATCCCCAAAAAAATTCACTTCCGCTATTGTTCTTCTAATTGCTATATTGACCAGTGTTGTAATTATATTTAATAAACCAATTCAATATCGCTATAACGAAGCATTAAATGATTTAAACAGTTATACCAATGCTAATAGCGTAACTTCCTTAGGTGCAAGACTGGCAATGTACGAAATTGGTTTTGATTTATTCAAAGAATCGCCTCTTTCATTTAGATCTGCAGAGTCGCGCGCTGAAAGTATGAATTTGTTAGTCGCAGAAAACAATAGACTAAGAGGGGCATTGGATTTTGCTAACGTACACCTACATAATGAGATAATTGAAGCAGGGTCACTGAAAGGTCTGATGGGGATTTTTTCCACCCTTTTCCTCTATTTTTCACTATTTTATACAGTATATAAAAAACGCGCATTGGGTTTGTTGATATTAACGCTCGGCATTGTGGGGATTGGACTCAGTGATGTGATCATATGGGCACGCAGCATTCCAATTATCGTTATATCCGCGATAGTCCTCTTACTCGTTATTAATAATCGCAACAATACTATTAATCAAGAATAGACAAGTTTAAGAAGTGAGTTTTAACTCACTTCTTATCTATACAACTTAATCTCTTTACTGAATCAGTTAAAGTTTCAGTATCGATATCTTTTATCGTAAATGTTGGAGATACTATTTGTATAGATTGATGATTATTCGGGGCCCAAATTAAATGTGAGGGATATTCCGGAGTACGTGAATTAGGATAAAATGCAAGCGTTGGTTTATGATAAGCCGCAGCGATATGAACAAGAGCTGTATCAACAGAAATGACAAAATCACTATACCGGGTCAACGCAACAGTATAAATAAACTCGTCAAATGGTAGTGTTTCAATTTCAGGTATTGGTATTGTCAATAAATCTTGTGGTAACCCGGTAAATATCACTCGATAATTTTCAAACTGTGCTTTCACTTCTTGATATATAATTTTTATTTGCTCAAAGGTAAGTCGGCATATTTTTTTTGCACCTAATGGGTTAATGATGATTATTCTTGTATTTCCAATAAAATCTTTTATTTTATTTTCAACATCTACAGGTAAATGCAAGTCGTAGTCGGTGGAAAATTCACCCTCACCATAAATATGCTTCAGTATTTCTGTTGCTCGTGTACTCATATGTTCTTTTAAACATTCATCGTGGGGATGGTAAAATGAATAGTAACGCTTATACCATTGATCAAAACCCAGAATGTAAGAATCTTTTAAACTTGATAATATTAAACTATGATTAAATGAGGGCATTGTTTCAAAGGGGTCTAATACAATATCGAACTGTAAATCCCGCAGATGCTTACATAGAGTAAGCATTTTAAGGGAACCCGTCGATTCTTTGATACAGAACTCAAATATATTTTTATTATTAGAGAGAAACTCCCCACCCTTTCTATTTGTGAGAATGGTTATTTTAACTCCTTTACTATAAAGCTCACGATAAATCGAACTTAATACAATTAGATCACCGAGTTTATTATTATCATGAATGATTAGGCATGATTTAATTTGTGCTGGCTCTGTAACTTGGTTATTGATTTTCTTACGAAATAAAAAAGAAAGGAAATTAATTTTGATTTTGTTTATATAAAATCTTTTCTTTTTGTGAAAAGTTCCTAAACGCATTTTTATACCATATTATTTTAGTTTCAGGATAACTAATTAGCATAAGAATCAGTTGAAGCTTTATATTGCATTTTTTTTCTTGTCTTATCCTTTGACTCTTCCGTACTGATATCTTGAAGTTTAATAAATGGAATTACATCGTAAGAAATAGCCGTATCATCTGATAAATTATAAATATTAATATCTTTTACATTATCATGCATAAAACGGAAAAATGGCAAGATTTTGAATAAATCCCTACTTAATTCCGAGGGCATGGGATTCTTATTCTCGTCATAGAAACGCGAACAACTACCCGTTAAATCAAGACCGGAACAAATAATCCGTGCATACTTAAGTGAATATGCTATTTGAATTGCAGCAAAGGCAATAGTATGGCATGAGCAATAACCAAGACTAATGTCCTTGCAAAATCCGACCAGACGACCTTTTTTAGACAACGGTACAGAGATCAGCAGTTCTTTGTGAATCTGTCTCAAAATATTAAATTTAATCTTCTTTATAAAACCACCTTTTTCCCGGCGGTAAAAAGACCGTAATACAAGACAGTTCTGGAGGATATAAAGTTTATCTTCTTTGGAAGCGTGTTCATAAACGTCAACATTTACTATGGTATAACGACTTCTCTGGCTAAATTTATAAAAATCATCACGACGCTGATGTAAAAAGCGGACATCTGTAAGTACATATATAAAAGGAACGATATTATTACTTAACAGATATTGCGCAGAACCATTGACAGCAATAATATCCTTTGTTTGTAATACTGACAAAGGTGTTTTTTGCGATGTAGGCCCAGAAAGAAAAATAATAACATCATCAGATGTTTTATTTTCAATCAGGTTTTCAACATCTTTTTTGTCAATGTATCTAATATTCTTCATGATAAACCTGTGAAATAAATAACTCCGCTTAAAACTGTCCTGGTGAAGACACGTAATTGTGGATATTTCTATTTTAGCGCGCTGGTTTCCCTTTCAAACGCCGCATAAAATTGCGCATTTTTTTACGATATACTAAAAGATAATAGCCTAGATCTTTAATCTCATTTTTAATACCGTAATGACGCTCTAAGTCAATACGATCTTTCGCTTTACGCTGCGCTGAAGCACGTTTTCCGGAGAGATCAATAATTCGAACCTCACCATTTTTTATAATGAAGTTACCACGATGGGGGTCGCCAGAAACCATGCCATGTTGATGTAAGGAATTAATTGATTGCTGAATTTTATTTTTTAGCACATCATCAATATCGGGCATATCACACAACTCTATGCCATCAATATACTCGATGATCATGATATAAGTATGGACAAATCGTAAGGTTTTGCGTTCAGCCAATAAATAAAAGTCATTGAGTGTATTTAACCCTTCATTTCGTACTTTTTGGGTTTGCTCAAAAAGGCGTTCGTAATAATCACCTTTTAACAGAGACTTAAAGAAACGTTCGTTACGCTTAACTTTCGGAGAAAAAACCTTAAGAATCAATTTACCGTAATCGGTATCAATAAGCATAACTTTTGTATCATCAATAGAACGAAAAACCTTGATGATATTTATATTATAAGACAAGAAGTCATTTAATACATTGAGATACTTTGAATTGTTTTCATCGGTAAAAACAACCAAGTCTTTGATCTTGCTCTTCTGAATCATAATAACCCAGTTAAATGTTATTTACGGTAATATTTTCGGCAAAGATAACAGACTCCTGCTATAATTCCTGAGATATAATTATGCTGCACTAAAAGGTGTTTATATCTTTTTTTAAATTCAATAATTGATTTTGCATCTCGTGGAGAGTCATCTTTCCATGGTGAATTTTCTAAAGCTATTTTATAGTATTTTACCGATGGATAAATTGCCCATTTGTGCCACGGTTTAGTTGCACCTGTATAATGAATAAGCAGAGTGCTTTCTGTAATCAGCTTTTTATAGTTTTGATGTTTTTTGTCTTTTAATTCACTTTTAATTGTATAAATTGTATTGTACTCACGAGGCAAAAATATTGTCATCCCTTTCAGTAAGATATTCATAACATCCTGATCAGGGTATTTATAAACATTATCTTTACTCATAAGAATAGACAACGCTTTTTCTGTTAGTTTTGCGTCAGCCCATTTTTTTAAGTCTAAATAAACGACGCCGGAATTAAAGTACTGCCCAAGTAATTCAGGATCGGACAACCTGGATACCGCCTTTTCCTGCATTGGCTCAACATCTTTAACAACAGCAGCAACCGCTCCGTTTAAATCCAGATACAATAGTTGGCTAATATCGCCTTTACAAACAACATCTGCATCAAGATAAAGCAAACGATCAAGCGTTAAACCCAATAATTGAAATGCAAATAAACGGAAGTACATTGCTCTTGACCAGACCTGTGTACAAGGCAAGCACTGGAGCTTATCAGTGTTAATTCTATATAGCGTGATTCTTAATTGGTATTGCTCTGCAAGCTTTGCGACTTTTTGAAAAAAACCATCATTATAAACGTCAGCAATAATATAAAAATCAAGATTAATATGTCGATTGTTTAGGACAATTGATGTGATGGAAACACCTACACCATCAAGATAATTAGCATCGACACCATAGGCAACATTTAAACATTCAGAAGTATTTATATTAACTAGCCGATAATCCCAGGCTTTAACTTTATCTATCTCTATGGCAGGAAATGAGTCCACAATGCTACCCTTATATCATTACTTTATAGTTTCCCAGTTTTAATGCTTTATCTTTTCAATAAAATAAAAAAGATAATTGCTAAATCCTTTTAGATATCTATGCTTTTTAAGCATATGTTTTGCGCTATATCTTAATTGATTGCTATTGTTCGGTTTCAGCAACGCCGTGCTCTTCCATGGCGAAGCATTTTTTGCCTCCATAAAGGCTTGTGATACAGGATAATCCCAGGCCCAATCATGCCAGGGCTTGGTTGGACCGATATAGTGGATAAAAATAGTATCGTTGGTTACTGGGTTTGTAAAACTTTCTTTGAGTTGATAGTTTAAGCTAAACTGGGTGTTATATTTTATATCAGCAAAAATAAGTCTGTCTGCCAGCAACATATTTAATACATCCTGATCAGGATGTGTTATTTTTTTGACTATTTCTGGATCATTTAGCATTGCAATGGCTCGTGCAGAAACCTGCTGAGCCGCCCATTGGTCAGTATTAATCAATAAAAAACCGGAGTTAAAGTAACCTTTAGCAATTCCCGCAACACCTAACGAATGGGCGCGTTTTTCCCACCAGTCAGCTTGCCCTTCTGTAACAACCATTGCGACTTTATTGTCAGGAAATGAGAAATTAATTAGTGGCTCAAT
The DNA here is from genome assembly GCF_005781075.1 of Escherichia sp. E2562. Lineage (NCBI taxonomy): Bacteria > Pseudomonadati > Pseudomonadota > Gammaproteobacteria > Enterobacterales > Enterobacteriaceae > Escherichia > Escherichia sp. E2562. The sequence continues at coordinate 27,597 of NZ_VATM01000010.1, forward strand.
AGTCCCCTGACAAATGATATCTGCATCCAGATAAAGGACTTTAGACGCCTTATTAATAAAGTAATCTGCAATAACAAAGCGAAAATATATTGCATGAGTCCAGTTCTTAGTGCTAGGCAATGAGCGGAGTCGATCAGCATTAATCAGATATATTTTAATTCTGGTTTTATACTGCAGCGCCAGGGCATCAAAATACTTACGATCATCATCACCAAAATAGTCAGTAAAAATATGGAAACACAATCGACTTCCTTCATTACACTTTAATATTGAAGCAATCGAAATTCCGCAACCAAATAGAAAATTTTTGTCAGTCCCATAAGCGATGTCCAAACAAAGATTTTCTGTTTCTACTTTATGATTATAATCAATAACTGAATTAAGAAACTCAGTTTCCTGGAAAAACACCTGCTGCATTATTTCCTCCGGGAAATAGCAGAAATAATTATTTCATGTAATCTATCGTAATACTTCAATTGGTAAAACTTATCGATCGACGCAGGAATTTTTTCATGTTCGATATGAATTTCACCTGCTATATATTTATTTAGAAGCGTTACAAAACCAGCAATATCTCCCGGTTGATACAGATGACCATTGACATCAGGTTGAATAATGTCAGCAGGCCCGGAGACACAATCGGCACTGATACAAGGAATTCCCCATGACAAGGCTTCAAGTAGGGTCATTGGGAAACCTTCAAAAGATGACGTGAGCAATAACGCACTCACCTTTTTAATATCTTGCTGGACCAATTCCCAAGGATGTTGTTGCCAACCATACCAGACAATTCGATCATCAATATTTAGTTCTCTACTATAAGCTTGGCATTGTTCGAAATCGGAACCATCACCCAATACATGGAGTTTCCAGTTACCTTGCGCTTGTGATAAGCCATCAAGGAGGTCTTTAACCCGCTTCTGGCCCTCGAATTTCATACGCCCAACATAAATGAACGTTGCCGTTTCGCCTTCCTCAGGCGCAGGAATGACTGTGTCTTTAGCTTCGACTGGATTAAAAATAACATTTATCGTCGATTCTGCTACACCCCGATTAATCATTTGCTGTTTAATGCCAGAGCTGATTGCTAAATGATAATCGGCACAGGTGATATATTCAGCATGTTTTTTGTGATCTAAAGAAAAATGCGGCCATGAAAATACTGGCACATCAATTCCTGATTTTTTACGTGCTTTGCCCGCATACAAACACGAGATAACGTCAATACAAATAACGATATCTGGTTGGTACTCCTGAAGCCATTTACTTAGAGCATGAATATGTTTCGCCCGACGCAAAAAACCTAAACGAATATTGGAAAATGAACATGAGTATTTAATACCTTCCAGCCATCCCTTATCCATTTTGTCATTACGACAAAAGAAAAACATTTCACTTTGGATATGTTGTTGCCTGAAGGTAGTAATAACATCACGAATGACTGTTTCCATGCCGCCAAATCCAGAAACAGCTTCGCCGATAAATGCTATTTTCATTGAAATTCTCATTAATTGAGTAAAGCTCACTATTTTAATGATTTTATTTTTCTATAAAATCAGAAACAATTGTTGACATCATTTTATCAGGGCTGAATTTATATAAGCTATCATAATCCATTGGTTTAACAGATGAGTTAATAAAATACTCTAACTTATCCCAATCATCATGACCTATTATAAAAAAGCGAGACTCACTATAGATTTCTGAACCAAGTATATTTATATTATTAGTAATTAATTTTTTATTGAAAAATAGTGCCTCAAGTATACGAAGAGTCCAGCCAGATTGGTTTTCTTTAGTTATATCAACAATTATATTAGCATTTAATGTTCTTCTAATATTCTCTTCATACGGTATTTGTTCTTCAATCAAATACTTTGAAGTCGGAGATGATGTTTTATCTTTGACAACATTAAAATCTAACTTACATCCTAGTGTTGCTAATCTATCGGCTAATTCATTAATTATTTGAAGACGTCCTTTATCACGCCCAAGAAAAAAACATATTGGCTGACTGTTATTTTTGTCAGATAAACTATAATTTCTAATTTCATCCATTCCTATAGGAAAAAATTGTTCTATTGCCTTGGTCTTTTCATTCCCTATAAATCTATGCTCAAAATCATAGATAATATCAAAATAATTAGTGTTATCAAAAATAAAATCTTCGCTGACAGTATTTCTTAGAAGCAAAACTTTATGACAGTTAATGTTTTTTAATATTTGTTTATTGATACCTTTATTAATAACACTGTCATTAAAGATAATTATGTCATCTTTTCTGATATCATTGAGGTAATGCTTGATGAATAATCGCCCCAGCCATGCATTATCCATCCCTAATTTCGAAATTTTCTTATTAACCCAGTTGTATTTTTTTGGTGTTGTTATATTTTTTATCTTGTACTTTTTTTTCAGGTACTGGATCATTCTTAATTCATAATCTGCAATCCAGTTTATAAAATAAATAGTCATAATGAAGTTAGTTCCAGTACATACTGATAAATATTTTTATAATCCTTTGCGTTGTGTTCGCTCTTTAATATGCTCGGCCTTAACACTTGCCATGTTCAATAAATTCCGTTCAAGAGATAATATCTTTCGTAAAGGCATCCCAAAATAAACCTTCATAAATCGCCAGATATCTCTCTGCGTCAGCCCAATATTCATTGATGAGAAATACAAACCAATCAGGTCTTTATCGCGCCAACGACGCGGTACTTTTGCACGTATCTGTGCCCGATGCAGATCGATAACCGAAATTTTTAATTCATCTTCCCGGCCAGTAAATGGCAAATGAAGTAAAAAGTGGCAAATGTAGCAGTCACGGTGATTTATCCCTGCGGCGTGCATTTTACGCACCATGGTTGCCACTCGTGTAATCAGCATACGCTTTACACGTATATCAGGCGGGTTGACTGCCCAATCAGCACAATAATCTTCAAGGCTAATCGAGGGAGTGAGATCTTCGGTAATAATAAATGATGTACGGGTTAATGGGTTTAAACCTTTCTCACCAAACCCAATGCCCTTCATTGTATCAACGCCAACATCACTCAGGCGATGAATAGCGTGCCACTCTCTGTCTGCGCCCAAAACGGGCATCCGTAATGAGAGTAGATTTTTTACAATCTCTTTTAATGTCGTCCCCTTGTGCCATTTAAGAAAATAGCTTTTCCCGGACAGCTCAAAGCGTAATGTGCGACGCGTCTCGAGTTCACGAAAGACCTCGCCGTTCAGTTCTTTGACTTCTGCAAAAACATCTTTACCACGCCAAAGTGTGGCAAGCGGCTCTTTTAATTCAACCATCTAAACCACCTGTAATGATATCTGCGGCTTTCTCTGGCAGGCTATACAAATCCTGAGTATCGGCATAATGGCGAGCATTCTCCGCCCAGGCCATTCGTAATGGAGACTGAGTTAACGCTTTACGTAAAACCTCATTTAATTGTTCCTGGGAGAAAGGTTCAGCAATGACCGTTCCACAATTGGCATCTGCAATATAATGCGCATACCCACATACTGCAGTTGTTAAAACAGGTAATCCAGCAGTGATCGCTTCAAGAAGAACGATACCCGCGGCTTCCTGATAAGCGGGATGCAGTAATAAATCAGCAGCTGCCATTAATTCTGACACATCATTGCGACCGGAGAAGAAATGCACATTGCTCCGCACGCCGAGTTTTTCTGCCAACGCTTCAAATTTCCGCGGTTTATCCTGACCAACAACAAATAAAAGCGTATTGTGACGTAATGATTCCGGTAACGATGCCAAAGCTTCAATTGAGCGATCAACACCTTTACGACCAAAATCTGATCCAACCTGCAGTAATAAGTTTTGTTGCTCTTTTATGCCATTTTTCTGCCGATAAATTTCACGACTGTTTGGGATTTGCTCGCTGTATTTTCTGTCCGGATAAATACCGGGAGGAAGAATTTGAAAACGTTCAGATTCAGTTTGATAATGCTTCTGGAAATCGGCGATTTGCTTATCGGTCAGCATCATAAGTTTCGTCGATTTACCCTGCTCGAAAGTCGCTCGCTCAAATGCGGCATAATGGCGATATCGTGATGTTAAACGATATAAAAAACCTTTTTCTTGCGCAACTTTCTCGGCGTAACAAACATCAGCGGCAAAATAAACATCCAGACCTGGCATCTTATTAAACCCAACAACGCGATCAGCGGGATGCTCTTTGAGATGATTTTGTACCCAGGCATAATATTCTGCATTGCGTCTATGGTTGGTATGGGACTTAACTGGCACCTGAATAAGCTCAAATGCTTTTGGGCAATCACCTTCCCATGACTGCGTATAGACTCGAACATGGTGGCCCCGTGCGGCAACTGTTGATGCAATGCGCATAAAGTCACGTTGAAGCCCACCAAATGGAAAATATTTATATAAACAAAACGCCACGATCATAATTGTGTATTCCTGTCAGCTGATGGGGCATCTTCTGGCAACAGCTTTTCCGTAGCGGCGATCACATCTTCCGCTGGAATAACAGAAAGATATTTTTTGTTGCGGTCAAGTTCATGCCGGGTCGGCATTTTCTGATAATTCCCCGCCCAGAATTGAATAATATTCTCAGTCCATGGGCGCCAGAATACATGATCAGTGGCCCCAAATAGACTAATAACTGGCGTCTTCACCGCCGCCGCAATATGCCCCGGCGCAGAATCCACACCAATAAAAAGCACTGCATGATCAATTAACGCGCCTAGTTCAGGAAAACGTGTTTTACCTGCAAGGCCAGTAATGGGTTTTGTTTCGCAACCTCGTGCAATCTCATCTACACAAGCGAGATCATCTGCCGAAGGCCCACAGGTCAGGACAACCTGATACCCTCGCTGTTGCAGCGCATCGATAACCTTAGAAAATTTATCGTTATCCCAGCACTTAAATATCTGACGCGCTGTCGGTTGGATGACAACATAATGATCTTTTACGCCCAGGGCATCTAACTCCTGGCGCATCTTCTTCCAGCAATCTTCGGCGTAACTCATTGTTGTGTCGGTGTAGAAATCGGTAATACCTAATGGCTCAAGGACCGATAAATTACGCTCAACAATATGTGTGCCGTGTATTGGCGCTAAGTGGGTGAAGCTTTTTTTCCAAATGCCATGCTGCCGATGACCATAAAGTTGCGATATTTTCATCCGTGCGGGTAAAAAACGTACCAGCAGCGCCACCATCCACTGATCCGTAAGATTAATGACCAGGTCATAATTATTCGCACGCAGAGTTTTTATCAACGAAAGCACATTTTTAATTTTATCGAATGTTCCCGCACCTTTATTGCTTATCCCGTAGAGCGCATTAATTTCCGGGTTTTCAGACAAAATAGGGATGGTATCCTGATAAAGCAGCATATCGATTTTTGCATCAGGATAATTCTGCTTGAGCGTACTGATGACAGGAGTAGTTAATAACATATCTCCATGATATCGCATCTTTATGACCAGAATTTTTCGAAATGGCTTTTCCACTAGCGACTCTTTTGTGTGATTGTCTGATTAAGTTAAGCAGAAAAAAAGCACGCTACCGCCCCAGGCTCAACAGCTACCTGAATACTGATAACGCACTTACTTGACGTGCTAGTGTATCATTTCTTTCGCAGCAATCCGACCCGAATGATTTTTATACACGAAATATGTTTTAATCATAGAAATCAAACAGATAAAAAATAGCATGTCGATAATGTCGGTACGGCCAATGTAGAGTTGAAAATGGGGCCGAGTTTCAATGATTCGCATAAAAATACAAAAAAAATGAAGATGTAGCGGCAGATCAGACCAAACTGAAGCTATTTAAGTCAAAAACGGGAAAAGTAATGGTAAAGCCACCGTTAAATACATAGAATCCCCAGCACATCCATAAGTCAGCTATTTATTATGCTCGAATTGCTTTACACCGCCCTTCTCTACCTTATTCAGCCGCTAATCTGGATACGGCTCTGGGTGCGCGGACGTAAGGCTCCGGCCTATCGAAAACGCTGGGGTGAACGTTACGGTTTTTACCGCCATCCGCTAACACCAGGCGGCATTATGCTGCACTCCGTCTCCGTCGGTGAAACCCTGGCGGCAATCCCGTTGGTGCGCGCGCTGCGTCATCGCTATCCTGATTTACCAATCACAGTCACGACTATGACGCCGACTGGTTCGGAGCGCGTACAATCGGCTTTTGGAAAAGATGTTCAGCACGTCTATCTGCCTTACGATCTGCCCGATGCGCTCAACCGTTTCCTGAATAAAGTCGACCCAAAACTGGTGTTGATTATGGAAACCGAACTATGGCCTAACCTGATTGCGGCGCTACATAAACGTAAAATTCCACTGGTTATCGCTAATGCGCGACTCTCTGCACGCTCTGCCGCAGGTTACGCCAAACTGGGTAAATTTGTTCGTCGCTTGCTCCGCCGTATTACGCTGATTGCTGCGCAAAATGAAGAAGATGCTGCGCGCTTTGTGACACTGGGTGCAAAAAATAATCAGGTGACCGTTACCGGTAGCCTGAAATTCGATATTTCAGTGACGCCACAGTTGGCCGCTAAAGCAGTAACACTGCGCCGCCAGTGGGCGCCGCATCGTCCGGTATGGATTGCCACCAGCACTCATGATGGCGAAGAGAGCGTAGTGATTGCCGCCCATCAGGCGCTGTTACAACAGTTCCCGAATTTATTGCTCATCCTGGTACCCCGTCATCCGGAACGCTTCCCAGATGCGATTAACCTTGTCCGCCAGGCTGGACTAAGCTATATCACACGCTCCTCAGGGGAAGTCCCCTCCACCAGCACGCAGGTTGTGGTTGGCGATACGATGGGCGAACTGATGTTGCTGTACGGTATTGCCGATCTCGCGTTTGTTGGCGGTTCACTGGTTGAACGCGGTGGGCATAATCCGCTGGAGGCCGCCGCACACGCTATCCCGGTGTTGATGGGGCCGCATACCTTTAACTTTAAAGACATTTGCGCGCGGCTGGAGCAGGCAAGCGGGCTGATTACAGTCACCGATGCCACGTCGCTGGCGAAAGAGGTTTCCTCTTTACTCACCGACGCCGATTACCGTAGTTTCTATGGCCGTCATGCCGTTGAAGTGCTGTATCAAAACCAGGGCGCGCTACAGCGTCTGCTTCAACTGCTGGAACCTTACCTGCCACCGAAAACGCATTGAGGTTGTTATGCAAAAACGGGCGATTTATCCGGGTACTTTCGATCCCATTACCAATGGTCATATCGATATCGTGACGCGCGCCACGCAGATGTTCGATCACGTTATTCTGGCAATTGCCGCCAGCCCCAGTAAAAAACCGATGTTTACTCTGGAAGAGCGTGTGGCGCTGGCACAACAGGCAACTGCGCATCTGGGAAACGTTGAAGTGGTCGGATTTAGCGATTTGATGGCAAACTTCGCCCGCAATCAACACGCTACGGTGCTGATTCGTGGACTGCGTGCGGTGGCAGATTTTGAATATGAAATGCAGCTGGCGCATATGAATCGCCACTTAATGCCAGAACTGGAAAGTGTGTTTCTGATGCCGTCGAAAGAGTGGTCGTTTATCTCTTCATCGTTGGTGAAAGAGGTGGCGCGCCATCAGGGCGATGTCACCCATTTCCTGCCGGAGAATGTCCATCAGGCGCTGATGGCGAAGTTAGCGTAGCGTTTATGCCGGATGGTATGCCATCCGGCAAGCATCAATTATTTCTGGCAGTGCTTGCAATAAAACGTTGCCCGCTGCGCATGTTTAGACGCCACAATCGGTGTACCGCACACCCGACACTGCTCACCTTTTCGCCCGTAAACCTGCAATTCCTGCGCGAAATAGCCCGGTTTACCATCACTTTGCAGAAAATCTTTCAGCGTCGTGCCGCCCTGCTCAATCGAGCGCAGCAACACCGCTTTCATCACCCGAGCTAACAATTCACACTCTGCCAGCGACAGTGATGACGCCAGCCGATCCGGATGGATCCCCGCCGCAAACAGAGATTCGCTGGCATAGATATTCCCTACGCCTACCACCAGCTTGTTATCCATCAGCCAGGGCTTAATCGCCGTCTTTTTCTTCGCGCACTTCTGATGCAAGTATTCGCCATTGAAATCATCGCTAAGCGGCTCTGGCCCAAGATGTGCCAGCACATTGTGGCCTTCCAGCTCTTTGGCCCACAGCCAGGCGCCAAAGCGGCGCGGGTCGGTGTAGCGCAGCACTTTACCGTTGCTCATCACCAAATCAACATGGTCATGCTTTTCAGGGGGAAGGTCTTCCGTAAGTATGCGCAAACTGCCAGACATGCCCAGATGAATGATAATCCAGCCCTCAGGCAGCTCCAGCAGCAGATATTTAGCACGGCGCTGCACACTTAGCACTGGTTGGTCGCTTAAACGGTAGATCTCTTCCGAAACCGGCCAGCGCAAGCGTTCGTTGCGCACCACCGCATGAAGAATGGTTGCACCAACGAGATGCGGTTCTATGCCGCGACGGCTGGTTTCAACTTCGGGTAATTCAGGCATAGCATCTCCAGGAATGAACAGATGCAGTCAATATGGGGGCAGGCAGATAACAAAAAACCCCGCCGTAGCGAGGTTTTTCGTTACATCAAAGCGAGAATTATTTGATTTTCGCTTCTTTGTAGATCACGTGCTGGCGAACAACTGGATCGAATTTTTTCAGTTCCAGTTTTTCCGGCTTAGTACGTTTGTTCTTCGTAGTGGTATAGAAGTGACCAGTACCAGCAGAAGAAACCAGCTTGATTTTCTCACGAATACCTTTAGCCATGATTTATTTCCTCTAAGTACTTAGTACTTTTCGCCACGGGCACGCAGTTCAGCCAGAACTGTATCGATGCCTTTTTTATCGATTACACGCATACCTTTAGCAGATACGCGCAGGGTGACAAAACGCTTCTCGCTCTCAACCCAGAAACGGTGAGAGTGCAGGTTCGGCAGGAAACGGCGTTTAGTCGCGTTCAGTGCGTGGGAACGGTTGTTACCGGTCACCGGACGCTTGCCAGTAACTTGGCAGACTCGGGACATGTCTATTCTCCAAAAATCAAATTAGCTCGAGCTTCGTATGGGGTATTGGCGCCTCGTCAGGCTTTACAGCCCGGTCATCGCAGTTCTATGTGAACTCTCGATTGCCAGGCCCAAATGCCAAACCCGAGATTCTCAAAGGTGGCGTAGTATACGCTGACTCGGCGATGTGCTCAAGTCCCGAACAGACAAAGATCCCGAAGGATCGCGCATAGCGGATTAAATCCAGCCGCGTTCGGCAAAAGAAACATATTCTCCACGCCCAATCACGATATGGTCGAGCACGCGTAAATCCATGAACTGACAACTTTTTATTATCCGTTCGGTAATGAGTTTATCCGCTTTACTGGGTTCAGCACAACCAGAAGGGTGATTATGGGCAAGGATCAGCGCCGAGGCGTTTATTTTTATCGCTTCACGAATAATTTCTCGTGGATGGACTTCCACATGATTTAACGTGCCGGAAAAGAGTCGGCTGTGAGTAAGGACCCGGTGTTGGGAATCGAGAAAGATCACCATAAAGATCTCTCGTTCCTCTCCCGTAAGTTGGCTTTGTAAAAACTCCCTCGTCATCTCTGGGCTGAGCAACGGGCTTTCTTCGCGCATCCGCACGTTGTAGTAACGCCGCGCCAGTTCCGCAACTCCCTTTAACTGGGCGAATTTCGCCACACCAATTCCATGAACGCCACTAAATTGTTCATATTCAGAGGATAACAAGCCGTAAAGCGACCCAAAATTCTCCAGCATCTCTTTCGCCAGGGTTAACACATCCTTACCGCGCGTACCCGTACGCAGAAATAACGCCAGCAGTTCAACATCCGTTAACGCGCCAATGCCCAACTTCAGCATTTTTTCGCGTGGCATCAACAATTCTACATTGCTTTTCACCTTCACCTCCTTTGTGGAGGGCGCATCCTGTCATAGTCGTTTGGTTAAATCGACGGCCAGTTTTCAATCCTGGAAAGCGCCTCGCAAAGTGATTCTCAGGTGAAAGCACGACAACAAAAGTATTGTGATAAAATCGCCAACTTCTGGTGTCCCTCTACAGGAAAAATCATCATGAGCCTGGCCGGTAAAAAAATCGTTCTCGGCGTCAGCGGCGGTATTGCTGCCTATAAAACCCCTGAGCTGGTGCGTCGTTTGCGCGATCGCGGAGCAGACGTCCGCGTAGCCATGACCGAAGCGGCAAAAGCCTTTATCACCCCACTTAGCTTGCAGGCGGTTTCTGGGTATCCCGTTTCCGATAGTCTGCTGGATCCAGCAGCCGAGGCGGCTATGGGTCATATTGAGCTGGGTAAATGGGCTGATTTAGTAATTCTCGCCCCAGCCACCGCTGATTTGATTGCCCGCGTAGCTGCCGGGATGGCGAATGATCTGGTGTCAACGATTTGCCTGGCCACGCCTGCGCCTGTTGCCGTACTGCCAGCCATGAACCAGCAGATGTATCGTGCTGCGGCTACCCAACATAATTTAGAGGTACTTGCCTCACGTGGTTTGCTGATCTGGGGGCCAGATAGCGGCAGTCAGGCCTGTGGTGATATCGGCCCTGGGCGAATGCTCGATCCATTAACCATTGTGGATATGGCTGTCGCACATTTTTCGCCCGTCAACGACCTGAAACATCTGAACATTATGATTACCGCCGGCCCGACGCGTGAACCGCTCGATCCCGTGCGTTATATCTCTAATCACAGCTCCGGCAAGATGGGCTTTGCTATCGCCGCAGCCGCTGCCCGTCGCGGAGCGAACGTTACACTGGTTTCCGGACCGGTTTCGCTACCGACACCGCCGTTTGTTAAACGTGTGGATGTGATGACCGCACTGGAGATGGAAGCCGCTGTGAAGGCCTCTGTACAGCAGCAAAATATTTTTATCGGTTGCGCCGCCGTGGCTGATTATCGCGCAGCCGCTGTCGCCAGTGAAAAAATCAAAAAGCAGGCGACTCAGGGGGATGAATTAACAATAAAAATGGTCAAAAACCCTGATATCGTCGCTGGAGTTGCCGCACTAAAAGACCAAAGGCCTTATGTTGTTGGATTTGCGGCCGAAACAAATAATGTGGAAGAATACGCCCGGCAAAAACGTATTCGTAAAAACCTTGATCTGATCTGCGCGAACGATGTTTCCCGGCCAACTCAAGGATTTAACAGCGACAGCAATGCATTACACCTTTTCTGGCAAGACGGAGATAAAGTCTTACCGCTTGAGCGCAAAGAGCTCCTTGGCCAATTATTACTCGACGAGATCGTGACCCGTTATGATGAAAAAAATCGACGTTAAGATTCTGGACCCGCGCGTTGGGAAGGAATTTCCGCTCCCGACTTATGCCACTTCTGGTTCTGCCGGACTTGACCTGCGCGCCTGTCTCGACGACGCCGTAGAACTGGCGCCGGGCGACACCACCCTGGTACCTACCGGGTTAGCGATTCATATTGCCGACCCTTCACTGGCGGCGATGATGCTGCCGCGCTCCGGATTGGGACATAAGCACGGTATCGTGCTCGGCAACCTGGTAGGATTGATCGATTCTGACTATCAGGGCCAGTTGATGATTTCCGTGTGGAACCGTGGTCAGGACAGCTTCACCATTCAACCAGGCGAACGTATCGCGCAGATGATTTTTGTTCCGGTGGTACAGGCCGAATTTAATCTGGTGGAAGATTTTGACGCCACCGACCGCGGTGAAGGCGGCTTTGGTCACTCTGGTCGTCAGTAACACATACGCATCCGAATAACGTCATAACATTGCCGCAAACATTTCGTTTGCGGTCATAGCGTGGGTGCCGCCTGGCAAGTGCTTATTTTCAGGGGTATTTTGTAACATGGCAGAAAAACAAACTGCGAAAAGGAACCGTCGCGAAGAAATACTTCAGTCTCTGGCGCTGATGCTGGAATCCAGCGATGGAAGCCAACGTATCACGACAGCGAAACTGGCCGCCTCCGTCGGCGTTTCCGAAGCGGCTCTGTATCGCCACTTCCCCAGTAAAACCCGCATGTTCGATAGCCTGATTGAGTTTATCGAAGATAGCCTGATTACTCGCATCAATCTGATTCTGAAAGATGAGAAGGACACCACAACGCGCCTACGTCTGATTGTGTTGTTGCTCCTCGGTTTTGGTGAGCGTAATCCTGGCCTGACCCGCATCCTTACCGGGCATGCGCTGATGTTTGAACAAGACCGCCTGCAAGGGCGCATCAACCAACTGTTCGAGCGTATTGAAGCGCAGTTGCGTCAGGTATTGCGTGAAAAGAGAATGCGTGAGGGTGAAGGTTACACCACCGATGAAACGCTGCTGGCAAGCCAGTTGCTGGCATTTTGTGAAGGTATGCTGTCACGATTTGTCCGCAGCGAGTTTAAATACCGCCCGACGGATGATTTTGACGCCCGCTGGCCACTAATTGCTGCGCAGTTGCAGTAATTCTCCCCTAAACGTTCAGGCAGAAACGTCTGCCTGACGCTTTTCTTACCATGCCACCAGCATTCGCTTTACACTTTCCCTCGCCTGTTTAAAGGCCTCATCCTCAGGGTTGATTTGCAATAACCAGTTTATTCTTCCCTGCAAAGCATACAGATACGCCGTTGCCTGTGCGTGGAGATCGCCAGAAGGATCAAGTTCACCACGATGACTAAGATGCGAAATAACGCCATATTTTTGGCACAAATGCACCTCCTGACGCAGCGCCCGGCGCGCTTCACGGGCAAGCTGTGGTTTGTGATTAACAACAATCCCGGTTACCTGCTGGCGCTTACAGGCCGCGACCAGGCAGCTTTTGCGTTGATTGAGGCTCAGGCCCAGCTCCGCTAACAATCCGCACACTTTATTTTTAACCTGGCGGGCATTGAAGTGACCTGAAAAGGTCATGTCATCGCAGTAGCGGGTATAGATAATTCCTCGTGTCTGGCACCATGCCCCAATGCACTCATCAAAACGGCGCATCACAAGATTGGAAATGGCAGGCGAAGTTGGCGCCCCCTGCGGTAACGCGTCGTTATAGCAACAAAGCCAGGTCAGTATGGTTACCACATTGCGTGGCAACTGGGCCTGGCTAAACACACGCCAGACCTGTAACCAGCTAATACTATCGAAAAAGTTTTCGATATCGAGTTTCAGGATCTGCGACTGTTGGCAGTGAGGCTGCGCATTGCTGACGATTGGGCAACCTGGCCGGTAGGCGGTAGCAAAAGGGGAAAGCGGAAATCGTGAAAGTACGTTCTTAAGAATGTTGCGCTGTACGGTTTTGAGCAAGTAATCAGGGGCTAGCAGCATCCGCTGACCACCGTGGCGCTTAGAAAGAATAATGTGTCGGTAATGGCGTCCGACATGATTACTGAGCGCATACAGCCGCTGTATTTCTTTATCGGCACTCCAGCCCGGCGAGCCGAACAAATCGAGCGCCAGAAGGGTTATCCGGGTAGCATCCATTCCACTCTCCACATCACGGCGGCCAAAAGAGGCGCCAACAGCGGCAATACCATCAAACCATCCCTAAGGCGCGTAACTGTACTGAGCGCGTCAGCGCGACGTACGCGAAGCGTACTTAAGTACAATGAAGCGGCTTTGGGTATATGGACATACTACTGGCGTTAAGTCGGCGACTCGCCGACCCTCCCGGACAAAAGGCCGGAAACGCTATTGCCACTGCTGGCGAAAGCAGATTAACACGATATCTTAAAGCGCATCACGCTGCGCACAGCAAAAACCTGCGCAGCGCATATTTTTAAACGCCAAACTCTTCGCGATAGGCCTTAACCGCCGCAAGATGTTCCGCCATTTCTGGCTTCTCTTCCAGGTAGGCAATCAAGTCTTTCAGGGTGATGATAGAGATCACCTTGCAGTTGTAATCACGCTCAACTTCCTGAATCGCCGAAATTTCTCCGCGACCCCGTTCCTGACGATCGAGCGAAATCAACACGCCAGCAAGCGTCGCGCCATTGGCCTGAATAATTTCCATCGACTCGCGAATCGCCGTCCCGGCGGTGATCACATCATCCACCAGCATCACACGCCCTTGTAACGCGCTACCAACCAGATTGCCGCCTTCACCGTGATCTTTTGCTTCTTTGCGGTTAAAGCAGTACGGCAGGTCCAGGTCATGATGCTCCGCCAGCGCCACGGCGGTTGTGGTGGCAATCGGGATCCCTTTGTAAGCAGGGCCAAACAGCAGATCGAACTCAATGCCGGAATCCACCAATGCTTCAGCGTAAAAACGGCCTAACAGTGCCAGGTCGCGCCCGGTATTAAACAGCCCGGCGTTGAAGAAATAGGGGCTTTTGCGCCCGGATTTCAGCGTAAACTCGCCAAACTTTAACACCTGCTTGCTAAGCGCAAATTCAATAAACTGGCGCTGATATGGTTTCATGCCTTCGCTCCTCATCTTACTTTTCTACAGACAAAAAAAAGGCGACTCATCAGTCGCCTTAAAAATCAGTTTTCCAGCGCCGCCTTCTGCGTCGCTACAATGGATTCGATTCCCCCTCGAGCCAAGGCCAACAAGGTGAGTAGCTCTTCATGGGTGAACGGCTCGCCTTCTGCCGTCCCCTGCACTTCAATGATGCGCCCGTCTTCGGTCATCACCACGTTCATGTCCGTTTCAGCCGCTGAGTCTTCAACGTATTCCAGATCGCAAATCGCTTCGCCGTTAACAATACCGACAGAAACCGCGGCTACCATCCCTTTCATTGGATTGGTTTTCAGCTTGCCATTTTCAACCAGTTTATTCAGGGCATCGGCTAGTGCAACACAAGCACCGGTGATAGAAGCAGTGCGGGTGCCGCCATCGGCCTGAAGTACGTCGCAATCCAGCGTAATAGTAAACTCACCGAGGGCTTTCAAATCTACTGCGGCGCGCAATGCACGAGCGATCAGACGCTGGATTTCCATCGTGCGGCCGCCCTGCTTACCTTTCGCCGCTTCACGGGCATTACGGGTATGAGTAGAACGCGGCAGCATACCGTATTCTGCGGTGATCCAGCCCTGGCCCTGACCTTTCAGGAAGCGCGGCACGCCTTCTTCAATAGAGGCGGTACACAACACTTTGGTATCGCCAAATTCGACCAGCACCGAGCCTTCTGCATGTTTTGTATAGTTACGAGTCAGGGTAACGGGACGCACCTGATTATTGCTACGGCCTGCTGGACGCATATTGAAATCTCCGGCTTGAAACAAATGTGGCTGCGCATTATACGGACTTCCGGCGGTTATTCCTATCCTGACAAGGCATCGATGGCTATAATCCTTCCACCTCTCCTTTTATAAACAGGAACGTCTATGATCCGCAGTATGACCGCCTACGCCCGGCGTGAAATCAAGGGTGAATGGGGGAGCGCAACCTGGGAAATGCGCTCGGTAAACCAGCGTTATCTGGAAACTTACTTTCGTCTGCCGGAGCAGTTCCGTAGCCTTGAACCTGTCGTTCGCGAGCGTATTCGTTCTCGTCTGACGCGCGGTAAAGTGGAATGTACCCTGCGCTATGAGCCAGATGTCAGCGCACAAGGTGAGCTGATCCTCAACGAAAAACTGGCTAAACAGCTGGTAACTGCTGCGAACTGGGTAAAAATGCAGAGCGACGAAGGGGAAATCAACCCGGTTGATATTCTGCGCTGGCCGGGCGTGATGGCAGCTCAGGAGCAGGATCTCGACGCCATTGCTGCTGAAATTCTTGCGGCGTTGGATGGCACCCTGGACGACTTTATCATCGCGCGTGAAACCGAAGGTCAGGCGCTGAAAGCATTGATCGAGCAGCGTCTGGAAGGCGTCACCGCCGAAGTGGTCAAAGTCCGCGCCCATATGCCGGAAATCCTGCAATGGCAGCGTGAGCGTCTGGTAGCGAAGCTGGAAGACGCCCAGGTGCAACTGGAAAACAACCGTCTGGAGCAGGAGTTGGTTCTGCTGGCACAACGAATTGACGTTGCCGAAGAGCTGGACCGCCTCGAAGCGCATGTTAAAGAGACGTACAACATTCTGAAGAAAAAAGAAGCGGTTGGCCGTCGTCTGGACTTTATGATGCAGGAGTTCAACCGCGAGTCGAACACTCTTGCGTCGAAATCTATCAATGCCGAAGTGACAAACTCCGCCATCGAGCTGAAAGTGTTGATCGAGCAAATGCGCGAGCAGATTCAGAACATCGAGTAAGCGACATATCTCCGTAGGCCGTTGTTAATTACAGCGGCGCTACGCATATAGTTTCGTCCTCATATTTATTTACTCCATACTTTTTCTAATGCATTTTACTTATCACAAAATCAGAAAAATGCATTCTCACTACAGAAAATAGCAATTTCACATAACTACAAATTATCAATCCATTCTCTCCTTAAAAAATCTCAATCGTGACAATGCACACAAATCGCTACCCTGCCAGGCAGATTTTTAGGGAGAAAACCATGCTGTTACACATTTTGTATTTGGTTGGCATTACTGCCGAAGCCATGACAGGGGCGCTGGCGGCCGGACGGCGGCGCATGGATACATTTGGCGTAATTATCATTGCGACCGCCACCGCAATTGGCGGAGGGTCAGTGCGCGATATTCTGCTGGGCCACTATCCGCTTGGCTGGGTCAAACACCCGGAGTATGTGATTATCGTCGCCACCGCCGCCGTGTTCACCACTATCGTTGCTCCCGTGATGCCTTACCTGCGTAAAGTCTTTCTGGTGCTCGATGCACTCGGACTGGTGGTTTTTTCTATCATTGGCGCACAGGTCGCGCTGGATATGGGACACGGCCCGATCATTGCCGTTGTCGCGGCTGTGACGACTGGCGTGTTTGGCGGCGTTTTGCGCGATATGTTCTGTAAACGCATCCCTCTGGTATTCCAGAAAGAGCTGTACGCCGGGGTTTCCTTTGCTTCCGCCGTGCTGTATATCGCGCTGCAACACTATGTTTCCAACCATGATGTGGTGATTATTTCCACCCTGGTATTCGGCTTTTTCGCTCGCTTGCTGGCGCTGCGTCTTAAACTGGGATTACCGGTTTTTTATTACAGCCACGAAGGTCACTAAGGCACAAAACCTGTGATCTGCTGGGCAGCCAGCCAGTTGCCCAGCATCTTGATTTGCGCATTATCCTTCCATTCCATAACCTGACTTGCACGACGCAGCCCTGTCCCCGGTAGTTGCTGCCAATACTGTTTGCTTCTCTGCAAAAGTTGCGCCCAGGAGCTGAAGTCGTTGGCATTAAGCGCCGTTTGGGTTAACGGTATTCCCATTGCCATCACCCAGCGAGTAAAAGGCTGCTGACGTGCCAGGTTAAACTGATGCCATAACGGCTCACCTTTACTCTTCGCGATCCCCGGCGTGTGCTGCAATTGCTCTGGCGTTAATGAAAGCCAGGAAAAAATATGCTCAAAGCGATGCGTCTGATGTAGCGAGCGCCAGCCAGATTCACCGATGCCCTCCAGCCCCAAAACCTGTTTTGATCCCAGCCAAACTAATCGCGATATGAATTGTTCCTGACAAACATCAGAAGCAAAGTAGCAGGTCAACGCGTTAAAACGGTTTTCTGGCGGCGTCGGTTTTGTGCGTTCAGCACCGCGCCAGACCACTTCATCAATGCGTGGAATACCCTGACCGGCAAGACTCACAAGGATTTGATCGCCAGGTGCAATGTCCCACTCCTGCCAACGTCTGACGGAACCAATGTTCACCCGCTGGACTTTTTTATCATCCAGCATGACAGGCGCGAGTGACGCCACCACCGAGATTTTTCCGCTCTTACCGACAGCAAACTGTATCGCGTTTACTTCAGTAACCTGGGCCACAGGCTGATATTTCCACGCTATCAGCCAGTCCGCCTGACCCGGTAGCCAATGACGGGATTCGGCTTCCTTAGCCGCTCGCACCACCACGCCATCGGTGACGAAGGGCAATTTCGCTTTCCACCACTCATTACGTGCTCGCTCAACCTCGTCTGCGCTTTTCACCGCAAGGGTATACTTCTGCGTCAAAGTAAAGCCCGCAGTAGCAAGCTGCTGTAATCGCTCGGCCATCAACTGTGGTCCATCCGGCCACGCCCAGATAAACACGCCCAGTGAATGCAGCGTGTCGCTATTGTCCTGGCGCATCAAAATGCCAGCGACCTTTGAACGGGCATTCATTCCTCCCATTTGTTGTTGGATATGCCCCTCACGCTGGAGAAATATCTCACACTGCAGGGTGCTGTTGGCCAAAGCTCCGCTAACAGATTGCGGTACAGAAGGAATCAAGCGTATTTTCTGCGTCCAGTCCTCACCTTTAAGCCCATTGCCACGACTGATCGCTTTAATCAGTTTTCCATCACGGTAGACCAGTGTTACCGCAACGCCATCAACTTTTGGCTGTACCCAAAGATCGCTGTGCTCATGCATCCACAGACGTAGCGCATTTTTATCCGCTAACTTACGTACCCCCGTATGCGCAACCGGATGGATAACCGTGCCACTCAACGGCGGCGGCATAGCGTCACCCGTTGTCTCTTCGCCAAAACAGCGTTGCCACTGTGCAAGGCGGGCGCTTAACTGATCGTAAACCCCATCTTCCACGTCACTTTTCCCTTTTTTCCAGTAATCATCGTCCCACTGTTTTACTTGCTGTTGTAGGCGGGAGATTTCTTCATGCGCTCTGGCTGGCGACCAGGCCGGACAGACCGCCTTCGCTGATGATTGCCAGCATAAAATACTCATTAACACTGCAATCCATACTTTCATCGTCACCTCCGCTATAGTCAGGCGGCCAGATATACAACGAGATGAATGCAAAACCGAGGGACAAAAATAAAGTGTGAGATGACGCTTCCAGAGAATCGTCTTTGTTGCAGTAAATGACCGGGAATTGCGGAAACAGGTACGCAAAACGCAACAACTTTGCGCAAAAAGTGTGAGCAAGGGCTACGTCACATGGCCGCGCCGTGTATAATAAGCTCGTATGTAGGCTTTATTTCGCTAATCACATACGAAAGATACTCATGGCTCAAGGCACGCTTTATATTGTTTCAGCCCCCAGTGGCGCGGGTAAATCCAGTCTGATTCAGGCTTTATTAAAAACCCAACCGTTGTACGACACTCAGGTTTCTGTTTCACACACCACGCGCGCACCGCGTCCGGGTGAAGTCCATGGTGAACACTACTTCTTTGTTAATCATGATGAATTTAAAGAGATGATTAGCAGAGATGCATTCCTTGAACACGCAGAAGTGTTCGGTAATTACTATGGCACTTCACGCGAGGCCATTGAGCAAGTACTGGCGAGCGGCGTGGATGTTTTTCTGGATATTGACTGGCAGGGCGCGCAGCAAATTCGCCAGAAAATGCCGCATGCGCGGAGTATCTTTATTTTACCGCCGTCAAAAATTGAGTTAGACCGCCGTTTACGGGGTCGAGGTCAGGACAGCGAAGAGGTCATTGCAAAGCGTATGGCGCAAGCAGTTGCAGAAATGAGCCATTACGCCGAATATGATTATTTAATAGTGAATGATGATTTCGACACCGCTCTGGGTGATCTAAAGACTATCATTCGCGCCGAACGCTTGCGCATGAGCCGCCAAAAGCAGCGTCATGACGCTTTAATCAGCAAATTGTTGGCAGACTGAACCTTCTTTCAGTATCATGCCCAGTCATTTCTTCACCTGTGGAGCTTTTTAAGTATGGCACGCGTAACTGTTCAGGACGCTGTAGAGAAAATTGGTAACCGTTTTGACCTGGTACTGGTCGCCGCGCGTCGCGCTCGTCAGATGCAGGTAGGCGGAAAGGATCCGCTGGTACCGGAAGAAAACGATAAAACCACAGTAATCGCGTTGCGCGAAATCGAAGAAGGTCTGATCAACAACCAGATCCTCGACGTGCGCGAACGCCAGGAACAGCAAGAGCAGGAAGCCGCTGAATTACAAGCCGTTACCGCTATTGCTGAAGGTCGTCGTTAATCACAAAGCGGGTCGCCCTTGTATCTGTTTGAAAGCCTGAATCAACTGATTCAAAACTACCTGCCGGAAGACCAAATCAAACGTCTGCGGCAGGCGTATCTCGTTGCACGTGATGCTCACGAGGGGCAAACACGTTCAAGCGGTGAACCCTATATCACGCACCCGGTCGCGGTTGCCTGCATTCTGGCCGAGATGAAACTCGACTATGAAACGCTAATGGCAGCGCTGCTGCATGACGTGATTGAAGATACTCCCGCCACCTACCAGGACATGGAACAGCTTTTTGGTAAAAGCGTCGCCGAACTGGTAGAGGGGGTATCAAAGCTTGATAAGCTCAAGTTCCGCGATAAGAAAGAGGCGCAGGCCGAAAACTTTCGCAAGATGATTATGGCGATGGTGCAGGATATCCGCGTCATTCTCATCAAACTCGCAGACCGTACCCACAACATGCGCACGCTGGGCTCACTTCGCCCGGATAAACGTCGCCGCATCGCCCGTGAAACTCTCGAAATCTACAGCCCGCTGGCGCACCGTTTAGGTATCCACCACATTAAAACCGAACTCGAAGAGCTGGGTTTTGAAGCGCTGTATCCCAACCGTTATCGCGTAATCAAAGAAGTGGTGAAAGCCGCGCGCGGCAACCGTAAAGAGATGATCCAAAAAATCCTCTCGGAAATCGAAGGGCGTTTGCAGGAAGCGGGAATACCGTGCCGCGTCAGTGGTCGCGAAAAGCATCTTTATTCGATCTACTGCAAAATGGTGCTCAAAGAGCAGCGTTTTCACTCGATCATGGACATCTACGCCTTCCGCGTGATCGTCAATGATTCCGACACCTGTTATCGCGTGCTCGGCCAGATGCACAGCCTGTACAAGCCGCGTCCGGGTCGCGTGAAAGACTATATCGCCATTCCCAAAGCGAACGGCTATCAGTCTTTGCACACCTCGATGATTGGCCCGCACGGCGTGCCGGTTGAAGTCCAGATCCGCACCGAAGATATGGATCAGATGGCGGAAATGGGTGTTGCCGCGCACTGGGCTTATAAAGAGCACGGCGAAACCAGCACGACTGCACAAATCCGCGCCCAGCGCTGGATGCAAAGCCTGCTGGAGCTGCAACAGAGCGCCGGTAGCTCGTTTGAATTTATCGAGAGCGTTAAATCCGATCTCTTCCCGGATGAGATTTACGTTTTCACACCGGAAGGGCGCATTGTCGAACTGCCTGCCGGTGCAACGCCCGTCGACTTCGCTTATGCGGTGCATACCGATATCGGTCATGCCTGCGTGGGCGCGCGCGTCGACCGTCAGCCTTACCCGCTGTCGCAGCCGCTCTCCAGCGGCCAGACCGTTGAAATCATTACCGCACCTGGCGCTCGCCCGAATGCCGCATGGCTGAACTTTGTCGTCAGCTCGAAAGCGCGCGCCAAAATTCGTCAGTTGCTGAAAAACCTCAAGCGTGATGATTCTGTAAGCCTGGGCCGCCGCCTGCTCAACCATGCGTTGGGTGGTAGCCGTAAGCTCAATGAAATCCCGCAGGAAAATATTCAGCGTGAACTGGACCGCATGAAGCTGGCTACGCTTGACGATCTGCTGGCGGAAATTGGTCTTGGCAACGCGATGAGCGTGGTGGTCGCGAAGAATCTGCAACATGGGGACGCTTCCATTCCACCGGCGACCCAAAGTCACGGACATCTGCCAATTAAAGGTGCCGATGGTGTGCTGATCACCTTTGCGAAATGCTGCCGCCCAATTCCTGGCGACCCGATTATCGCTCACGTCAGCCCCGGTAAAGGTCTGGTGATCCACCATGAATCCTGTCGTAACATCCGTGGCTACCAGAAAGAGCCAGAGAAATTTATGGCTGTGGAATGGGATAAAGAGACGGCGCAAGAGTTCATCACCGAAATCAAGGTGGAGATGTTCAATCATCAGGGCGCATTAGCTAACCTGACGGCAGCGATCAATACGACCAACTCCAATATTCAAAGTTTGAATACAGAAGAAAAGGATGGTCGCGTCTACAGCGCCTTTATTCGTCTGACCGCCCGTGACCGTGTGCATCTGGCGAATATCATGCGCAAAATCCGCGTGATGCCAGACGTGATTAAAGTCACCCGAAACCGAAATTAATGTTTTATGAACCCAACACGTTATGCACGTATCTGCGAAATGCTCGCCAGGCGGCAGCCTGATCTGACCGTCTGCATGGAGCAGGTCCACAAACCCCATAACGTTTCTGCGATTATTCGTACTGCAGATGCCGTTGGCGTACATGAAGTTCACGCCGTCTGGCCTGGCAGCCGGATGCGCACTATGGCTTCGGCTGCGGCTGGCAGCAACAGTTGGGTACAGGTGAAAACGCACCGTACCATTGGCGATGCCGTCGCCCATCTGAAAGGCCAGGGCATGCAGATTCTGGCAACCCATCTTTCTGATAACGCTGTCGATTTCCGCGAAATTGATTACACCCGCCCGACCTGTATTTTGATGGGTCAGGAGAAAACGGGCATCACTCAGGAAGCATTAGCCCTGGCGGATCAGGACATCATCATTCCGATGATCGGCATGGTGCAGTCGCTGAATGTTTCCGTTGCCTCAGCCCTCATTCTTTACGAAGCCCAGCGCCAGCGGCAAAACGCAGGCATGTATCTGCGTGAAAACAGTATGTTGCCGGAAGCAGAGCAACAACGTTTGTTATTTGAAGGCGGCTATCCGGTGCTGGCGAAAGTCGCAAAACGCAAAGGCCTGCCTTACCCCCACGTCAATCAGCAAGGCGAAATTGAAGCCGATGCCGACTGGTGGGCCACTATGCAGGCTGCAGGGTAAGTGCCATGAAAGGTCGCCTGTTAGATGCTGTCCCACTCAGTTCCCTAACGGGCGTTGGTGCAGCGCAAAGTAACAAGCTGGCGAAAATCAATCTGCATACCGTGCAGGATTTACTCTTACACCTTCCCCTGCGCTACGAAGATCGCACCCATCTCTACCCCATCGGTGAGCTACTGCCGGGCGTTTATGCCACGGTGGAAGGCGAAGTGCTGAACTGCAATATCTCCTTCGGCGGTCGGCGAATGATGACCTGCCAGATTAGCGACGGTTCCGGCATTCTCACCATGCGCTTTTTCAATTTCAGCGCAGCAATGAAAAATAGCCTGGCGACGGGCCGCCGCGTGCTGGCCTATGGCGAAGCAAAGCGCGGCAAATATGGTGCGGAGATGATCCACCCGGAATACCGCGTGCAGGGCGATCTCAGTACGCCAGAGTTGCAGGAAACGCTCACGCCGGTTTACCCAACAACGGAAGGCGTAAAGCAGGCGACGCTTCGAAAACTGACCGATCAGGCGTTGGATCTGCTCGACACCTGCGCCATTGAAGAACTCCTGCCGCTGGAGCTGTCACAAGGAATGATGACGTTACCGGAAGCGTTGCGCACTCTGCATCGCCCACCGCCAACGCTGCAACTTAGCGATCTGGAAACCGGGCAGCATCCGGCGCAACGTCGTCTGATTCTGGAAGAACTGCTGGCGCACAACCTTAGCATGCTGGCGTTACGCGCCGGAGCGCAACGTTTCCATGCCCAGCCGCTTAGCGCCAGTGACGCGCTGAAAAATAAACTCCTCGCCGCCTTACCGTTCAAGCCAACGGGCGCACAGGCACGCGTAGTGGCGGAGATTGAGCGCGATATGGCGCTCGATGTACCGATGATGCGCCTGGTACAAGGCGATGTAGGTTCCGGTAAAACGCTGGTTGCCGCCCTCGCCGCGCTGCGTGCGATTGCCCACGGCAAACAGGTGGCGCTGATGGCACCAACCGAGTTACTTGCCGAGCAGCACGCCAATAACTTCCGCAACTGGTTTGAACCGCTCGGTATCGACGTGGGCTGGCTCGCCGGTAAGCAGAAAGGTAAAGCGCGACTGGCTCAGCAAGAAGCCATCGCCAGCGGTCAGGTGCAGATGATTGTTGGCACTCATGCCATTTTCCAGGAACAGGTGCAGTTTAACGGCCTGGCGCTGGTGATTATCGACGAACAGCATCGCTTTGGCGTGCATCAGCGTCTGGCATTGTGGGAGAAAGGCCAGCAGCAAGGCTTCCATCCACATCAGTTGATCATGACCGCCACGCCGATCCCCCGCACGCTGGCAATGACCGCGTATGCCGATCTCGACACCTCGGTCATTGATGAACTGCCGCCAGGACGTACCCCAGTGACGACAGTGGCAATTCCTGATACGCGCCGTAACGATATTATCGACCGCGTGCGCCACGCCTGCATAACGGAAGGCCGTCAGGCGTACTGGGTTTGTACGTTGATTGAAGAATCGGAATTACTGGAAGCGCAGGCGGCGGAAGCCACGTGGGAAGAGTTGAAACTGGCGCTACCAGAGTTGAATGTCGGTCTGGTGCACGGGCGGATGAAACCAGCCGAGAAGCAGGCAGTGATGGCGTCGTTTAAACAAGGCGAGCTACACCTGCTGGTTGCCACCACTGTTATTGAAGTCGGCGTTGATGTGCCTAACGCCAGTCTGATGATTATCGAAAACCCGGAGCGTCTGGGTCTGGCGCAGTTACACCAGCTTCGCGGGCGTGTAGGTCGTGGCGCGGTGGCTTCTCACTGTGTCCTGCTCTACAAAACACCGCTCTCCAAAACGGCGCAAATCCGCCTGCAAGTGCTGCGTGACAGTAACGACGGTTTTGTGATTGCGCAGAAAGATTTGGAGATACGCGGACCGGGTGAACTGTTAGGCACACGTCAGACGGGTAATGCCGAATTTAAAGTGGCAGATTTACTGCGCGACCAGGCGATGATCCCGGAAGTTCAGCGCCTGGCGCGACATATTCACGAACGTTACCCACAGCAGGCAAAAGCCCTGATAGAACGCTGGATGCCAGAGACCGAACGTTACTCAAATGCGTAAAAGGCGGCGGTGAGAAGACCGCCGTTTCAGGTTGATCTACCTTCCTGCCGGATGCGGCGTGAACGCCTTATCCGCCCTACAAAAACCTACAAATTCAATAATTTGCGAATCAATATGCAGGCTTGATAAGCGAAGCGTATCAGGCATTTGTCTTTGTTGCGGCGGCACTTCTACCGCCGCTTCATCGGTTAACCCGCAAAAATCGGCAACATTAAATACAGCTTAATCACCAGGGCGTTAACGATATCGATAAAGAACGCACCGACCATCGGCACCACCAGGAAGGCCATATGTGAAGGGCCAAAGCGTTCAGTAATCGCCTGCATGTTGGCGATTGCCGTTGGTGTCGCGCCAAGACCAAAGCCACAGTGACCCGCAGCCAGCACCGCCGCATCGTAGTTTTTGCCCATCATGCGCCAGGTGACGAAGATGGCATACAACGCCATGAAGATGGTCTGTACCACCAGAATCGCCAGCATCGGCAGCGCCAGCGAAGCCAGTTCCCACAGCTTCAGGCCCATCAGAGCCATCGCCAGGAACAACGACAGGCTAACGTTACCCAGCACCGATACCGCACGTTCAAAGACGCGATAAAAGCCCATCATTGACAGACCGTTGCTCAGAATCACGCCTACAAACAGCACACAAACGAAGGTTGGTAATTCAAAAGCAGTGCCAGCCAAAAGTTGCGCAACGATTTTCCCTACCGTCAGACAGATAGCAATCAGCGCAATAGTTTCAATCAGCACCAGCGAGGTGATCATGCGCCCCACATCAGGCTTTTCGAACGCGGTCGGGACTTCCTGGTCATCCGGAATACCGTCCGGCGTGGTGGAGTGTTTCACCAGATAACGCGCCACTGGGCCACCAATCAGACCGCCCAACACCAGACCGAACGTCGCACAGGCCATAGCTACTTCCGTCGCGTTGGTGAAGCCATAACGTTCAATGAACAATTTACTCCACGCCGCGCCAGTCCCATGACCGCCAGAAAGCGTAATAGACCCTGCTAACAGCCCCATCAGCGGATCAAGACCTAACAGACTGGCCATACCAATACCGATGGCGTTTTGCATCACCAACAGACCAACCACCACAATCAGGAAAATCCCCACCACACGGCCACCGGCACGTAAGCTGGCAATGTTGGCGTTCAGGCCGATGGTGGCAAAGAAAGCCAGCATCAACGGATCGCGCAGCGACATATCAAAGTTGACTTCCCAGCCCATACTTTTTTTCAGCACCAACAGCGCCAGCGCCACCAGAAGCCCTCCGGCAACCGGTTCAGGTATGGTGTATTTCTTCAAAAAGGAGACGGAATGGACCAACTTTCGCCCGAGCAGCAACGTTAGCGTTGCGGCAACAAGCGTTGCTAAAGTATCGAGATGAAACATAGTTACTCCTTTGTGTCCGCACCACTCTTTCATACTCGTCATACATCATCGCGCATTTGCAGTAAGGCGAAATATGACGAGTATCGAGTCATGCTTTCCTGGTTCGAATTCTCAGCTGAAAATAGAAAAATGGCATGGATTTTAAGCAGAAAACAACCAAAAGTTATATAAAAAAGTGCATTTATCGCATTTAAATATTTAGAAGAATGGCTGGCAAACGTTTGCTTTTGCCTTTCGGTCAGCTAAAATGCCCGCTTTGCTACCACGGGATTGTTTTCGATGTCTGTTTCCACCCTCGAGTCAGAAAATGCGCAACCGGTTGCGCAGACTCAAAACAGCGAACTGATTTATCGTCTTGAAGATCGTCCACCGCTTGCTCAAACTCTGTTTGCCGCCTGTCAGCACCTGCTGGCGATGTTTGTCGCGGTGATCACCCCTGCGCTTCTCATCTGCCAGGCGCTAGGTTTACCGGCACAGGACACACAACACATTATTAGTATGTCGCTGTTTGCCTCCGGTGTGGCATCGATTATTCAGATTAAAGCCTGGGGGCCGGTAGGTTCCGGGTTGTTGTCGATTCAGGGGACCAGTTTCAACTTCGTTGCCCCGCTGATTATGGGCGGCACGGCGCTGAAGACCGGTGGTGCTGATGTTCCCACCATGATGGCGGCACTGTTTGGTACCCTGATGTTGGCAAGTTGCACGGAGATGGTGATCTCCCGTGTTCTGCATCTGGCGCGCCGCATTATTACGCCGCTGGTTTCTGGCGTCGTGGTGATGATTATCGGCCTGTCGCTAATTCAGGTTGGGTTAACATCCATTGGTGGTGGCTATGCGGCGATGAGCGATAACACCTTTGGCGCACCGAAAAATCTGCTGCTGGCGGGCGTGGTCTTAGCCTTAATCATCCTGCTTAACCGCCAACGTAACCCTTACTTACGCGTGGCCTCGCTGGTGATTGCGATGGCGGCCGGATATGCGCTGGCGTGGTTTATGGGTATGTTGCCAGAAAGCAACGAACCGATGACGCAAGAACTGATTATGGTACCAACGCCGCTCTATTACGGTCTTGGTATTGAATGGAGCCTACTGCTGCCGCTGATGCTGGTCTTTATGATCACCTCACTGGAAACCATTGGCGATATCACCGCGACCTCTGACGTTTCCGAACAGACGGTTTCCGGCCCGCTGTACATGAAACGTCTGAAAGGCGGCGTGCTGGCAAACGGCCTGAACTCGTTTGTCTCGGCAGTATTTAACACCTTCCCGAACTCCTGCTTCGGACAGAACAACGGTGTAATTCAGTTAACGGGTGTTGCCAGCCGTTATGTCGGTTTTGTGGTGGCGCTGATGTTGATCGTGCTGGGCCTGTTCCCGGCAGTGAGTGGTTTCGTGCAACACATCCCAGAGCCAGTTCTGGGCGGCGCTACGCTTGTGATGTTTGGCACCATCGCCGCATCCGGTGTACGCATCGTTTCCCGCGAGCCGTTGAACCGTCGGGCAATTCTGATTATTGCACTGTCGCTGGCCGTCGGCCTGGGCGTTTCTCAGCAGCCGCTGATTTTGCAATTTGCCCCTGACTGGCTGAAAAACCTGCTCTCTTCAGGTATTGCCGCTGGCGGTATTACTGCCATTGTGCTGAACCTGATTTTCCCGCCGGAAAAACCGTAATTCACTTAACGGCGGTAAGTTTCTTTACCGCCGCAGCGACTCTCTTTCACCATTCCCGCCTTGAGGAATGCGCGTAAATCGTGCATAACTCCCTTATGTGTATTTCGCGGGATGGAAGACTATGAAATTTATTGGGAAGCTGCTTCTCTACATTTTCGTCGCGCTACTCGTAGTGATAACTGGCCTCTATTTTCTTCTGCAAACCCGTTGGGGTGCGGAGCATATCAGCGCATGGATTTCCGAAAATAGCGACTACCATTTGGTCTTCGGGGCAATGGATCACCGCTTTTCCGCGCCGTCTCATATCATACTGGAGAACGTCACGTTTGGTCGTGATGGACAGCCCGCGACCCTGGTGGCAAAAAGTGTTGATATCGCATTGAGTAGTCGGCAACTGACCGAACCGCGCCATGTCGATACCATTCTGCTGGAAAACGGGACACTGAATCTCACCGACCAGACCGCCCCGCTACCGTTCAAAGCCGATCGCCTGCAACTGCGCGATATGGCATTTAATAGCCCAAATAGCGAGTGGAAATTAAGTGCTCAGCGGGTAAATGGCGGCGTTATTCCGTGGTCGCCAGAAGCCGGTAAAGTGTTGGGAACGAAAGCGCAGATTCAATTCAGTGCTGGCTCCCTGTCGCTCAATGATGTTCCTGCCACCAATGTGTTGGTTGAAGGCAGTATTGATAACGATCGCGTTACGCTGACCAATCTGGGTGCCGATATCGCGCGCGGTACATTAACCGGAAACGCGCAGCGTAACGCCGACGGTAGCTGGCAGGTGGAAAACCTGCGCATGGCGGATATCCGTCTGCAAAGCGAAAAATCGCTGACTGATTTCTTTGCGCCATTGCGCTCTGTGCCTTCGTTACAGATTGGTCGCCTGGAAGTGATAGATGCTCGCCTGCAAGGCCCGGACTGGGCGGTGACCGATCTCGATCTCAGCTTACGCAACATGACCTTCAGTAAAGATGACTGGCAGACACAGGAAGGAAAGCTGTCGATGAATGCCAGCGAGTTTATTTATGGTTCGCTGCATTTGTTTGACCCGATTATGAACGCAGAATTTTCCCCGCAGGGCGTGGCGCTGCGCCAGTTTACCAGCCGTTGGGAAGGTGGCATGGTGAGAACGTCAGGAAACTGGCAACGCGACGGGAAAACGCTGATCCTCGATGATGCGGCAATTGTCGGGCTGGAATATACCCTGCCAAAAAACTGGCAACAGTTATGGATGGAAACAACACCCGGCTGGTTAAACAGTCTGCAACTGAAGAGATTTAGCGCCAGCCGCAACCTGATCATTGATATCGACCCGGCCTTCCCGTGGCAACTCACCGCGCTCGATGGCTATGGCGCGAATCTGACACTGGTTGCCAATCACCAATGGGGCGTCTGGAGTGGCACAGCGAATCTGAATGCCGCCGCCGCGACGTTCAATCGTGTTGATGTTCGCCGTCCGTCGCTGGCACTGGCCGCCAACAGCAGCACGGTGAATATCAGCGAACTTAGCGCGTTTACCGAGAAAGGCATTCTGGAAGCCACTGCCAGTGTTTCACAAACGCCGCAGCGCCAGACTCATATCAGCCTGAACGGACGCGGTGTGCCGGTGAATATCCTGCAACAGTGGGGATGGCCAGAGCTACCATTGACTGGCGACGGCAATATTCAGCTTACCGCAAGCGGCGATATTCAGGCCGATGCACCACTAAAACCCACGGTTAACGGGCAACTCCATGCCGTGAACGCTGAAAAACAGCAAGTGACCCAAACCATGAATGCTGGCGTCGTTTCCAGTGGCGAAGTTACGTCAACGGAGCCAATGCAGTAAAAATCAATCTCACCGGGTACGACACAGCCGTACCCGGCATTTTTTCAATAAATAACAAACAGTAGAGTATCCAATTACCATGTTCGTTCCCGCTCATTGCACGGCGTAAACCATCCTTAAGAATACGGATATTGCTATTTTTTGTTATCAACTTACGTTTCTTTTTTCTGGGAGCGCGGTTGTGCCAAAGCGTAACTTATGGATTTGCCGAGAGTTTCTGTGAAGAGGATCATGGCAAGGCGAAACGAAGCGGAAAAAAGTGTGATGGGGGATGTGATAAGGCGAGGAAGTAGCTATAATGCGCCCCGCCTCCATGTAGCAATCGAGGCGCGGAAGATCGTCGTCTCCGGTGAGGCGGCTGGACTTCAAATCCAGTTGGGGCCGCCAGCGGTCCCGGGCAGGTTCGACTCCTGTGATCTTCCGCCAAAATGCTTCTTCTGAACTCTCCCGACGTCAACACCCCCCTTCTAATTCCTTATATATCAGGCTTTCTTTGTATCCTGAGGTCAACAGGAGTCAACATACTTCAATATACCTTTGGGGGCATAATTGGGGGAACTAAATATTGAAAGGAAAGTTCATGCCACCAAAACAATAAAAAAACTTTATAATCAGATAATAACATCATCTGATACCCATAGTAGACCTTGCAAATTTTCTATCGGTAAAGAGCCTTCTGCTCATAAATTCAACGGGCTCAGAATGCTTGTCGAATAGACGGGAAAGGGTAAAAACATCTCGTTCCACAACACACATCGAATGTGGTGTTTAATCAAGACCATCAAATTAAGAGAGGATGCACAAAAAAAATCAAGAATGGTTACGATCTGGCGCATATAACACTCTAGAAAGAGAGCAATGTTACTAAGGACAGGCCCCCTCTCAACTGAGTCTATTAGAACATAATAACTTAACTGTCAAAATGACCAAGTTGACCCTTTCCCTTACATATAAACAAACTCTGGTTACCAAAACATTCTTGCATTAAGGAGGAAACAAAGATGCCGTTAACTGATGCAAAAGTACGCGCATTAAAACCCAGAGAAAAAGCATATCGCATAAGCGACGCAGGCGGATTATACGTTGAAGTTGCTCCCAATGGCTCACGCTACTGGCGCATGAAATATCGCATTGCGGGTAAAGAAAAACGCCTCGCTTTTGGCGTCTATCCCGATGTTTCTCTTGCTGACGCCCGTGAAAAACGTGATGTGGCTAAGAAGATTCTGGCGGCAGGTGGAGATCCCGGAGAAGCTAAAAAAGCCGAGAAACTTGCACAAAAACTGAATGCAGAAAACACCTTTGAAGTCATTGCTCGCGAGTGGCATCAGTCTAAAGCAGATCGCTGGTCCCTACGCTACCGTGCAGAAATCATTGACACCTTTGAAAAAGATATCTTCCCCTATATTGGCAAACGTCCCATCGCTGATATTAAACCAATGGAGCTACTGGAAACTTTACGTAAAATGGAGAAACGCGGAGCGTTGGAGAAAATGCGTAAAGTTCGTCAACGCTGTGGAGAAGTATTCCGTTTTGCAATCATTACTGGCAGAGCGAGTTATAATCCCGCCCCCGATCTTGCCGGTGCGTTAGCTACACCAAAGAAAGTGCATTTCCCATTCCTTACTGCTAATGAGCTTCCTTACTTCCTTAACGATCTAGCAGGTTATACCGGCAGTATCATCACAAAAACAGCGACTCAGATAATCATGTTAACTGGCGTACGCACGCAAGAATTGCGCTTTGCCCGCTGGAAGGATATCAATTTTGAAACAAAGTTGTGGGAAATTCCAGCAGAGGTGATGAAGATGAAACGTCCTCATATTGTGCCGCTTTCAGAACAAGTCATTACTCTATTTAAGCTGCTTGAGCCAATATCAAAACATCATTCGTTGGTGTTTATCGGCAGGAACGATCCTCGCAAGCCTATAAGCAAGGAAAGTATTAATCAGGTTATTGAGTTACTGGGATATAAAGGTAGGCTAACCGGACATGGCTTCCGCCACACCATGAGCACCATTTTACACGAACAGGGTTTTAATTCAGCGTGGATCGAAACACAGTTAGCCCATGTAGATAAAAATGCTATCAGGGGAACTTATAACCATGCTCAGTATCTCGATGGCCGCCGTGAAATGATGCAGTGGTACGCTGACTACATAGATTCACTTTCTGAGCTGACCTGATGAATGAAAGTTCAGTGATACAAAAATAATGAATAACCATCCTGCACTGACAGCAGGATGGCTTTATTTATGTTTCTTTTTTTATTTGCTCACACTGCCTGAACCCACATCGGGGGAGCCAGGATGCGGACTCCACATCTTGTACCACTCTACAAACAGGCTGTAGCCATACTGGCAGAACTTCAGACATGGGCAGGTGAAAATGGTCTGATATTTACGGGAGCACATGTCCCACGTAAAGCAATCAGTGAAAACACCGTAAATAAAGCCCTCAGGGTGATGGGGCATGGTATGACACAACCCAAAAAATCTATGGTCATGGAATCCGAGCGATGGCGTGCAGTGCATTGAATCAGGTTTGTGGTCCCGCGATGCAGTGGAACGTCAGATGAGCCATCAGGAGCATAATGGCGTACGTGCTGCGTATATCTATAAAGCAGAACATCTGGAAAAACATCGACTGATGCTACAGTGGTGAGCAGATTTTCTGGATGCGAACAGAAAACAATGTATCAGCCCGTTTGAATATGCAAAGATTAACAATCAACTAAAGTAGTAATAATTCCCAGACAATATGCCCGGGGTACTTTGAATGACTATTTTTCTTGGGGAATAATTAAGAAGCAACCGAGGGAGCTAAACCCAGGTTTAACAATAGAGCGACTTAAACAACTTGCATCCCTAATTCAAAATTTCAGGGATGATGTGATTGATTTACATAATGAAGAGCTTGGTGATGCTGTTTGCGTAACCCGACAAAGTATACATCAGTAATAAAGTGACGTTCGAGCACCCGCTGATGATGTGCGGAATGCACTGGCAGAGTTTCTTCAGGTTTCCACCAACTTTTTCGGGATACCTCTTTCTAGTGATGTTAAGCCAGAGCAATGCCATTTTCGTAAAAGACAGACAACGCCTGCTAATGTTAAAGAGCGGGTTCAGGCATACAGTACTATTCTTGAGCAACTCGTTGCTGAGTTACATGAACACCTGGATATGCCCGAGAACGGTTTTAAGTTGATTGATAATAGTAAGATTGTAGAATTAACACCGCCATTGATAGAAAAGATTGCTGAGGGGCTCGTATTCGTTGGGGGTTAACACCTGATGCTCCTATAGATAATATGGTTAATGTTGTTGAGAATCAGGGTGCAATTGTTACCTGTTTTGATGGCGTGTCTGAAAGAGTCGATGCTTTATCTGTTAATAGAAAATTTCCTACAATAATTCGCAATATCGCGAAAGAAAGAGCCTGCCTAATGCGTTTTGACTTGGTTCATGAATGTGGTCATTTAATAATGCATGATGGTATTGAGACTGGATGTAAAAAGACAGAAAGGCTGATGCTTTTACTAGTGCTTTCTTATTTCCTCGAAAGCCTTTTGCCAGAGAATTTTCATTCTGCTTAGACATTGGGGGAGTGATTGAATGGAAAAAGTGTATGCTTTAAAAGCTCGATGGAAAGTTAGTGCTAAAGCAATTATTTATAGGACACATTTCTTGGGTTTTATTAACGCCCAGCAATATAGAAGTGCTATTGTTTGGTTCAATCAAACACGACAAACAAAAAAAGGAAAATTGGACGATCAAATTCCATTAGAAGAGTCTCATGTTCTTGAGGAAAGTTTAACTATTTTAAAAGAACATCTGGGCATATCTTTCGGTATGTTAGCTGAAAAGATTAAGATCAAACCAGAATTATTGGCCGATATATCAGGTGTAAAATACGTACCTGATATAGATGATGTTTATGACGATATTGTTGTTCCTTTTAAATTTTGACGTTTTTTCCTGTATGGCCCTTAATGTTTAAGGGCCTAAGCTTGCTCTCTTATTCTGAACAGTAGATAATTGGAATTGCGTTTACTTCTTTTACTGCATGAGAAAACGAAGATAATATCCATAGCAATTGTGTAATATGACCATTCACCTTCTCTCCTCTGGATATTTTATCAAACTCATCCTTTATTTCATTCTTTGATATAAAGGAACAACTCAAGATGCATTTTCTATGCAACTTAAAATCCTTTAATAGATTAGAAAGATATTTATCCAGATCATTTAAATTTCCTTTTCTGGTCCGATTTATATTTGTCTCACCTTTTGTTGAGTTATATTTTCCTACAAATTTAGCATCGATTTTTTTCATAAAATCAGCTTTGCTAAAATTCATGTATCCTAAGTTCTTGACAGCTTGACCAACAACATCATGCAAGTTACTAGCGGAAGTACTAACTGATCCATGCTTTGAATGAATGAAATTGATACATGAGTCACTTTTATTAAAGGTTATATGATCAGCCCATTCATTGCCTAAATCATCACAAAAAATATAGTCATCATTTTTATGTATCTTCTCAACTAGATTAAACATTGAATTTTTCGAAAACTGGACACTATTTTTCCTAAAACTACCTTTTTCGCTAGTTACGGAATCCATCTTTTCCACGGGTCTTAGCATATCTAGTATGCTATTTATTTCTGCAACACCTGAGTCATCTTGAAAACAGTTGCCAATGAAATACATATAACGTGGATCATCAAAAGTAATACTATAAAACCCATTTTTTTTTATATAACTTTGTAGCGTAACATTACTTCCTGATACATTTACTTTAAATGACCTCAAGAATGATGAGTCGAAGGTTAAAGTTTTATTAGTTGCTCTAATTGATGCTTGCCCAAATTTAGTTTTTATTTTTCCTTCTGGATCTATTGGGTAAACTCTTTCGAGATGCTTTATTAATCGATCTAATTCATCTGTTTTTAGTTCAATCTTTATCCCTTTTTTATTTTCATATCTAATGTTAATATCATCTTCGATTAGTTGGTCATATAAAGATGAGCTTTCAATTAAAATTGCATTTGGTTTTGTATGTTCAAGCACTTCATGAAGTTTCTTCGGCTTCGCGAATGCATCTAAAAAATCCTTTTCGCCTCCACCATCTTTTATTAGAGAAAGTTGATTGTAAACCCAGAGAGCTAAGTTATCAAAGTTAATTCTATTAGATGACTCGACTAAACGCCCAGTTCCTGAAATAGTTCTTACAGTTGAACCTTGCCTAAATTTCAAGAATAGCGGTATTGATCTTCCGGCAGCATGAGTAGAAAATGTTCCCTTTAAATCCGGAGCTTCATAGGTTCGCTGTCTTATCGCCTTGTCCGATACCGTCATGTTTCTTAAGGATATTCTTTGGAAAGAAACATCAGAATCATTGAAAGTCTCAGCTATCATTGTGTTAGTTATTAGGTCAAAATTTTTCTCAATTTTTTCAGATATATTAGAACAGCTTTTTTTGATAATACTAATGCAATTTTCAAATTCAAAAATAACAATAAACGCATGAATTCTATCATATAGGCCAACCTCACCTTCATCTTTTCCAATGAAGTAAACTGGTCTAATTGTAGGGAATATTCTAACAGAATATAAATAAGGTATATTTTTATCAATTAAATTACTTTTAACTCTAAATTCATTTAGGATATACAAAGCTTCAGGTTCTATATTATCATCAGAAGCGTTCAATATATCAAGAATAAATGCGTCTTCTATTGGTTTACTTCCTTTTGAAATATAAAACTGTGCATTTTTTGTTAATTCTAACTTCTCAAGCATCATAATATCCTTAAAGATAACAATACAGAATATATTAGATAAATAGTATAATAAAGATAATCTGCTTTATTAATAAGAATTAATCAATTCATTATATGTATTCTTGAGATCAACGTAACCTTTTTCACTAATATTCATAACAATGTCAAAATAATCTCTTTGCCACTAAATGATGTACGTGGCTGTCTGTGAGCACTATCACAACTGGCAATAAACGCCATGCTCAACTCCTTCCAATTCAGATCAGAATTCACGTCCAACAAGGTAAATCGCATCCACTAGCTGCGTATGCCGCTTCAGCTCTGAATAACATCCCTTCCAAGCTATCAAACAAGAACAACTGGTTGGAATCTGTTCGGATACCCGGGAAAGATATTCCACTGCACGGATGATTGCCGGTGTCACATCCCACCGCCGTTTCAGAACCAGCAACAGCTCATTAAGGTTTCTGATATAACACTCAGTGGATAGCCGTTGTCCGTCCCTGATTAAATGAAAACCTGACTGATTACAGGTAATGGTGATATGACAGGTATCGTTGCCAATATATACGGCTTCCAGATGTCTGAATCTGACATTCCAGTGCCAGGAGTACGGCGAATGGTTCAGATAAAAAAGACGCATCTGAATATCGTTAAATAACGGGTTCATGGCGAATTAAATAAACCTGATAATAACAGTATGGTGAAAGCCCGGAATAAAGAAATGGTCCGGTATTATGCAAAATCCTCAAGGTGGCGACTGATACTGTTTTCACGGTAACATGTCACCAGTAATTCACGGGTTGCCCGGGTGAATGCCACATAAAGCACCGGAATCACTTCAGACTCATCCGCCGCACCAGAATGAACGAAAGAAGCATTAATAACCGCCACATACGGAAACTCCAGCCCCTTACTGCTCTGGTACGTCAGTAAATGCACCACATCCTTGCGTCGCGAGTATGTCTTCTTGCCTTCCTTGTCAAAGCAGGTGGCAAAAGGTATCCCACGCTGTGTCATAACCTCTGTCAGTTGTTTCACTGAAAACTCTGCCGGACACAGCACAGCCATATCACTCCAGTGACCGCACAGGGCATGGCGCTTCTCCAGCCAGTCTGCAACCTGTCTGGCTTCATCACGTTCAGAAGCACAACGCAGGATTTCCGGCTCTGTGCCTTCTTCACCGCCTGCCTGTGGCTGAACGAGCGGTATTTCACGGTTCTGATGTTTTTCAAAATACTCGCGGGAGAATGCATAAGCAAAGTGCAGAATGCGTTTCGGATTACGATAATTGACCGGCAGGACAGAAGTGCGTCCCTGTGCCTGAATCCCCACTCTGGCCAGAGAAAAGTTCAGAGCCCGCTCCCGCCGATAAATGGACTGGGCATCATCGTACATCAGGAGCAGTGAACGGGATGCGTTATCAAACAGACGGGCAATCAGGGCCAGCCAGCGACTGTCAAAATCATGCCCTTCATCCACCAGTACAGCATCATATCCAGTGTCGGTGATTTTCCCGCTGTTCACAGCCTCTTCCAGTGTGCTGAAGCATTTCTCCGGGTAATCCTTTCTGTCAGCCGTCACCTGAATACCGTGGCGTTTTATCATTGAGGCACACCAGCTGTGAAAATGAGATACCGTAACCCGTGACGTCAGCCCTCTGACATCAATGCATTCCCGCAGATAACTGGCCAGAGTAATGTTGTAGCACAGCACCAGAATCTTTCCGGGCGTGGTTTCAGCCAGGTAAAGACAACGGAATAAAAGAATCATGGTTTTTCCGGAGCCGGCCACACCATGAATGACACGATGCCCGTCACCAATATTTCTGGCCAGAATCTCCTGCTGAATATCCATGATTTTGATTTGTGAGTTCTGTTTCACGGTCACTTCAGGAAACAGATGGCCGCGCAGAATATCTCTCATCCGGGGTGTCACCCGGGTTCTAAATCCCGTGGTAAACATCCCGGCAATTTTTTGCCGGAATACCTCAGGTAAAACAGACTGCGTCATTTCATCCTGACAGATTGTCTGTGCTGAAGGAAAAATCTTTTCCACCGCATTCTCATCATTCCCTGCCAGTGTCTTCAGTTGCTGACGGGTAATGCGGGTAAACACCACACCATACGCCCAGGCCAGCTTCAGCCGTCCCTTATACTGACCGTCATTCTGCCGTAAGCACGGGTCTGAGGGTAAGGCATTAACAGTATCACAGGCATAACGACGAACCTGTACCAGCGGATTTATTTCTGATTTCAGAAGACCATCAGTTTCCAGCGTGACCTGCTCCTGATTTGCCTTACGTAATGTGGATACACTCCAGTCCTTGACCTCCAGAAATACCAGCCCGTTCTCCGGGTCAATAATGACAAAATCCGGATGCCGGTTTTTCCGTCCCACCGGAATATCGTACCAGACAAGGCAGTCATCATTCAGGAAGCTCTCCAGTCGTGAAGCCACCCTCCTCTCCCCTGACGTCATTCTCTCCTCAGTGGACGCCGATACATTTATCAGTTTCGCCATAAACGCACCTTAATCTGTAAACCAAAAAAATAATCACCACCGACACCCACGACGTTATATCGTGAGTGTCGCTTTATTCAGAAATAAAAAACAGAACCATTAACATGACCGGAATACTGTGAACCATGCTGCAGGATATTTACAGATATCCCTTCTGTTATATCCGGCCGGAATAAAATCAGAACACTGATTGTCAGGCAGCTTCATTTTCCGCGTACTCCAGACTCTGCAGATACTGCAGAGCCGCCGGGTCAGCCACATATTCCACCTGCCCGTGGTGACGCTCCACTTCATTAATGATTTTCTCAAGCTTCACGCGGAAAAATTCTTTACGCAGATTAATCCTGTTGATGCGGTATTTTTCCAGACTGTCATGAAGTATTTTTTCCAGCGCGGGCGCATCATCACAGGAAATCATGGCGTGAACATCAAAATCAAACGGAACAGAAGCACCACTTAACTCTTTGACCCTGTCCATGGGTTCCAGCCGTCGGGTCATGCCAATTTTAAAAACATCCTCACCAAACGAACCAATATTCGAAATGATATAAACATGCCCCTGTTTTGTAAGCTGAGCCATGGATTTAGCACGTTCATATTGAGCATGCGCTTCCTGAATTTTCTGTTCCAGCGCCAGGCGTTGTTTCTCCAGCTCCTCCCTGTGAGCCCCTTCTGCGGCACGCAGCGCCTCTTCAATCAGTTTCTGCTGCTCGGCAAGACGCCGTTCCTCCTCTTCCGCTTCCCGCTGGTGCCGATCAAGTTCATCCTGACGCTCTTTTTCTTCACGCATCTGACGCTTAAGCTCTGCCTGATATTCCTTCTCTTCCTGCGCTTTTTCCAGCAATGCCACTTTATCCAAAAACTGTTGCCTGACACTATCCCAGTCAGAATTATCTTCCAGGTTAAGAAAGGCAATTTTCTCACTGACAGCAACGTAAGCCTCTCTTTCCTTACGAAGCTGGTCATATTTGCTTTGCCAGTTATTAATCGTTACACCGGCCAACAGAGTCTTCGCCTTAAATTTCTAAGCGGAATCAACAATCCGTTGCATTGCACGGCTGGCCTTCTGTCTGGCAGTATGAAATTCCTCACGACGTCTGGCTAGTTGCTCCTTTTCCTGTCGTATTCCCCGGGCTATCGCGGCATTGACAGTTTCATTAAAACCCCGCTCTCTCTGAACCAGCTCTGAAACGGTCTGTTCAAATGCTGCTGTTTTCTTTCTGAGTCTCCAGTAAATAAAAAAACGAAGTAAAATTGCAAATA
Source organism: Escherichia sp. E2562 (assembly GCF_005781075.1). Classification (NCBI taxonomy): domain Bacteria; kingdom Pseudomonadati; phylum Pseudomonadota; class Gammaproteobacteria; order Enterobacterales; family Enterobacteriaceae; genus Escherichia; species Escherichia sp. E2562. The sequence goes on from NZ_VATM01000010.1 coordinate 66,897, forward strand.
CAGTAAACAAACCAAAAAACAAACCAATAATACCTGCCGGATTCGATACTGCATCAATAAATCGCTCATTAAGATTTATCAGCGCCCTGACCGCCACATAAATCCCCCAGAAAATAACGCAAATTAAAATCAGTACAAATCCCGCTGCATTATCATCTTTTTTTCTTCTTGCCATGACTTTCCTTTATTTTCCTTCTCAGTAACTGAATATTTATGATTAACGCCCTCCGAAAATATTAATACCCGGAAGGTTGTCCGGCTTTATGATGCCCGCCACTACAGAATTAACTGCAGGCTGAGCACAGATTCCTCTGCTATTTCAGTGTCAGATTAATACTGATTACCGGAACAAATGGGCAGATGCGTAAATCCAGGTTTGCTGGCCATATAAAGCGGCGCACAGGTGGGTTTACGGGGTTCAGTGACTGGTACAGCCTCATTTTTCTCAGCCACCGATGGTTGTGGCACCTTCCGGACAGCCGCTGATTTTTTCTTCTGAACCGGCTTTGTGGTGACCGGTGATTTCACCTGACGTTTGCCGGGTGCCACGCCATAACCGGAACAAAGGCGCTTCGACTGACTCAAACTTCCGTCATTGCAGACAAAACGTCCGTCTGACGTGCAGTGTGAAATACCACCTTTAGCACCCGAGCAGGGCTTTCTTCCCCGTGCTGCATCTGCCTGAACAGAAAATAAAATACCTGCTAACAGAAGATATATAAATTTATTCAATCGAATATCCCCGAATAATCATTTAGCATTTTTAATTATTAAATTTATAGAGTTTAGGTCAATTCCTGCATCTTCACCACCTGGTACAACTTTCTCCTTGTTCGTTGTACCAGCCAGTTCCTTACCCAGATCAGGCTATTTGTTTTCATAAGTATTGTCTCCGCTCAGCAGTCTGAAGAGATAAAGTCAATAATAATGCAGAAATCAGCGCCCGAGATAAAAAAGACCGATGGCTCCAGAATGAGTTTTGCGCTTCAGATATCACACACTTGCAACATAATTTTTAGCAAAACAAAAAACTTTATTCATCATGTGTCAACAATTGTTCAGCAACCTCCTGTCGATGCCTCCCACCATTTTTGCAATGGCACGCTACCGCCCTCTCGGAATTTACCTGCGTCAACAGGCACCAGAGTCCTGAGCAAAAAATCAACCATTTTCAACTAATTTAAATTTGATCATTATGGAATAATGATCAACAAAACATTAATATTACAGATATATCGAACAATACAACAGCAGCATACAGCTTATTATTCTGACAATGATCACAAAACCAAAACACCGGTCAGCCCACTGATTTTGTTGCTGAACCCGGTATATCCGCCGGTTTTCCACAGCCAGGGAGGAAGTGAATCATCATAAGGCGTGATGGTCCCCCCGAACTCCACAGCTCCCTGAAAATCTCCACCGGACTGCCATTCGGTATCAGCCGAGACTTTTCCGCAAATTAATAAAGAAAGAGAAAAGACAATAATAAGTAAAATATCAATTACAGAATTCTGACGCACGTCGACTCCCCTCTGAGACACCTTCACCTGCATTATTCACTCGTGGTGGAATTTATTTTATTTTTCTGTAAACCTCACTGAAGTCATCTTCCACCACCACATGACCTTCAATCTCCCTGATATGAAGTTCACAAAAAAACCTTCTGAAGAACGAAACGGATGTCTTTCATATTCACCAGAAGATTTCGCCCCTGCCTGCTGACAAAGCGAAAAGGCACGCCTTCCTCTCAATGCAAATATGAATAAAAGAATAAAAACAAAAAGACGTTGAAGTTAAGAAGAAAAACACTGCCGGAGTCTGAAAAATGCGATGTCGGCACACCATTTATCAGAAACAAAATGAAATTACTTAAATGTATTTAATTTTATTTTTCAGGAGTGACTTACTGATTACACAGCTGGCGTTATCCATACTCACAACAAAATGTATCCACTTTTTCCGGTCTGCCGAAATAAAACCCCTGCAGATAATCCACTCCCAGAGAGCACAGACAGTTCACCTGCGCCTGTGTTTCCACACCCTCTGCCACCGTATCAATACCCAGCTTTCCTGCCAGCCCGACAACACTTTCCACGATATGCCGGGATGTCTTTTCACTCAGAATGTCCTGTGTGAAGCTCCTGTCCATTTTTATATAACTGACCGGGAAGTGCTTCAGGTACGACAGTACGGAACATCCGGTTCCGAAATCATCCAGCGCAAATGCCACTCCGGCATCACTCAGCCGGCTCAGTTTCTCTTCGGTCTGTCTGTCCATGTTAAACGGCTGCTGCTCCGTCAGCTCCAGAACCAGATGTATGCTGTCATGCCCTGCCAGCGCCAGACACATCTGAGTGAACTCACGCTCAGCCAGCAGGGCCGGCGTCACGTTCACGGCAAGCCGGAAATCACGCGGCAGCATGGCTTTAACCTCCGAAAGCCCTGCCACCGCACGGTTCAGGATTTTTTCCGTCACAGCCAACAACAGACCGGCAGACTCCACCCGGTTAATGAAATATGCCGGCGGAATGATTTCGCCTGCAGGCATGTGCCAGCGAACCAGAAGCTCTGCACCGGACACAGTAAGGTCTGATGCAGAAACCACCGGCTGGAGATACGGTTCAAACTCCCCGTTACTGAGCGCACGCATCAGTCTGTCTGCGGATACAAAATTACTGTCCATACTGTCGGTCTTCCATTTTATGAACCTCCCGGTCCAGCCCGGTCATCAACAGCATCCTGAAATCCCTGACGCCCACATTCTCTGCCAGCCGGGCATAATGCCAGTACAGCCCCCGTTCACTCTGTTTCAGATTCAGGGGACGGTCTCTTCCTCTCTCAGAAAGGCGTTTCAGTGCCTGTCGTTGTCCGGACGTCAGACGGAATTTACCGGTACGGGCTGTCTTTCTGTTCAGTGCCATGCGGACCGTTCTTTCCAGGCACGACAGCGACGTGCATCCGCTGTACACCGGGCAGATATTTCGCAACACCTTCAGCATTTCCAGCCTTTCCGGCACCAGAACCAGCATTTCACCGGACATTTCTGCCCTCAGTTCACGTATCCAGGACAGATGACGCCCCCAGCCCGTAACAGGCTCTGCACTCAGCGCCACAATAATCAGGTCCCAGCCCTCCCGGACACAGGGATACCCCGGAGGTACACGGTAAACGTTGTGTCCCTGTGCGGACAATAGGTGCCACAGCCCTGTCAGCTCATACCAGCAGGTTCCGGTCAGAAGGATTTTTTGCCTCACACTTACAACCTTCACCACATCAGTACCGCACAGAACATCACCAGTGTCAGTACCAGGCATGCCATACAGGTTGCTGCCACACAGACACCAACCACATCGGCATTAACACTTTTCGTTGCCGGGCCTCAGAAATACACCACCACCGGTGTCAGATTACCCTGCCAGCGTTTTACCGGTTCTTCCGCGCCAGGGAAACTCACCTGCACATCACTCAAGCATGTCACCCAAGCACCGGCAATCTGCTGTCTGTCATTTTTCTGCGCCAACAATACCCCTGTCCCCGAAATAAACGCATCAGGGCGCACAGTTAACCCAGAATAGTCCGGAAACCATTTATAGCCATTCACCTGCCGTAACTGACGTTTCACCTGCTGTACTGTCCCCGGAGTCACCTCTCCGCTGACCACACTCCAGCCTTTATCAGCCATAACACTATTCTGCCATACCAGCAGATGACGTACTGTAAAAGTGATTTCACCGTAACGTACTTGTTCCTGATCGAGATCCCCCAGGGCTGCAATCCGGGGAGATGACGCTGCCACCTGAAGTAATGTCACTGACGGCTGAAGCCCCGGACGGGCAGTTGTCAGTGATGTGGTATGTCCGCCCAGAATATAAAAATCCTGCCCTGCCCGGCTTTCACTGACCATGCCTCCTTTTCCCGTTGTCAGGCCAGCCTGCACGGCATCAGGAGAGCTCATCCGCACAGCGCGGGGCTGCCACTGCCAGGAAACTTCAGGAACATACAGCGTGCCGCTGAATTCCGTCACGCCTACTGCCATTCCCTCCTGCCAGTGACCCGGCGGAATAATCAGAGGTTGTGCCAGCACACTGGCTGAAGTCAGAAAAAACAGAGCCGGAAACATACCGGACTTCAGACGATGAATAATATTCAGCACCGGACCATCCTCCTGCTTACTGGTACTCAATACTTACCGGCAGTGACACCCGCCAGCGTTCCGGCATCGTGCCGTTCAGACGTAATTCACCACTGCCTGCCACAGTCTGTGCACCATACACACCTTCAACCTGACGCAGGGAGGCATCACTGAAATGACTCACTCCCGAATAACCACTGACTGTCATTGTCTGCAGCCAGCCGGGACCTTCGCCACGGAACATCTTCTGCAGAACACCCGGAATATCAGAAGCCTTCATGGCTGTGCTTTCACCAGGCAGACCATTCACATTCAGGTCGTCATACACGCCAGCATACATCGACTGCCCGCCCTTCACATGGCGCAACACCCCCGCAGCCTGCATTCTGAAAACAAATGAACCTGCCCGGGCGTTATTATCACCGGTAACAGGCAACGTCACTTCCGCGACACTTGGTGCTGTCCAGACAAGTGAAAAACCCTCAGCCTCCTTTCCGTAACTAACCCGGGGAGAAAGTCCCTCACGCCCTGCCGGTGTGGTCAGGGTGGTTTTTCCCAGTAAAACGGTCATCGCTGGCAGCGCGACCGGTATCCCTTTTCCACCGTCACGAACACCGCGACTCTGTTTAACCTCCAGACCTTCATTTCCCTGTCCGACTTTCCATACCCACGGGTTACGGGTGCTGGTCACCGGGCCTTCCAGCTTAAGCTCTCCGCTGAAATCTTCTCCCGGCGTGTTCCAGGCCAGTACACAGGAAGGCAGGAGGCTGGCAGCAAACAGAAATAACGTCACCTTTTTCATTTCTCTTTCCTTATATCCCTGCAACCATCACTGTACTGTAACCGTCACATTCAGCCCCGCCTGCCATGCTGCTGGTGTACCCTCCGCCGGCAACTGCAGTTCAAAATCCGACACTACAGAGGCATATGCCGCAGCCAGATTCATCACCCGACCGTCAGCCAGTACCCCCTGACTGATAACCTGTCCGTTATCCACCGCATTCATGCCATTGCCAAAATTCTGATTCATCAGTAACAGAGAAGAGAGCCGGGCTTTCAGCCCCTGTGGCAGCGTTCCTGACTGTACATCCGTCACGCTCTGCCCACTGACCAGCGACATCCCGACCGGTACGGATGCCCCGTCTTCCTGTCTGCCGGCGCTGACTGCCATCCCCTGATTCAGGGTGAAAGAAAGCTGTCCCGACACGTTTCCCGTTTCCGGGTCACGTACCGGGACAGAGGCGCGAAAACGTTGCGCCGTAGTGCCACTGCCTTCCTTTACGGCGAAAGGCTGTCCGTTACTGCTGAAGGTAATCAATGGCGTGAACCCGGGACCACCGCGCTCAGCCACCTCATGCAGATGTCCCTCCAGAAACGGCAACGCCCCTTTGTCACGCAAATCAAAAACAAGCTGTCCGTTCTCTGTACGTGCATCGGCAGTATCCACTGACCAGGTCTGGTCAGGTGAACTTATCTGCCAGGTCCATTTCGGTGCTTCGTCAGTGACAAAACCATTAAACTGAATTTCACCACCATCAAGAATATCTGCATGTGGCGCAACCGAATAAAACAAAGCTACAAAGAGCAGAGATTTATAATAACGCATTGTTTATCGCCATATACCGAACCTTATTCAAGGCAACGTAAAAACAAAAACGGGATACTACAAACTAAACACCCACCAAAAACGTTTCAACTGGAACGAACCTACTCTGATATATTCCTGTATATTTATCTCACTAAAATCAGAATACAAACATTGGTTACAGACAGTGAAATACTCACTGTCTGTAACCATTAAATTACTGATAGGATACGGTAATTGGCAATTGAGCCGTCCAGGTAGTATTTTCTGCTATTGGAGCGTCCAGAGTTATAGTGGTGCTTTCACCAGCCATAATACCTGAAGCATAAATCGCGCTAAATGTTTTAGTTGCATCATCAAACTTACGAGAACCTGGTCCTACTGCTCCCTGCCCCTGGTTATCAAAATAATCGCGAAGATCCGGAATCAAACTTACAATATTATTGGTTGTACCACTTCCAACTTCAGCACTTTTGGAAGGCAAACCACCATAGAATGCATCACCTGCTGATGGAGCAATAGTAGAAGCAGTATTACCCGTATAGGATGAGCCTTCTGGATTCTTATAAGAAACCAAGCTTGCTGCATACATTTTCGTTTTCAATGCACCAATTTTTTGGTCATTATTCTTATTCTTAACCGTCAATGTCAATTCTGTTTTACTGTTACTAAAGGTAAGATCGGTTACTGGATTTGAATCATCACCATACTTAATTTGTGGTGTGAGCCCCAGACCTCCATTAAAGACCTTGATGCTTCGCAAACCCAACACAGGAATATTTTTACTCACGGACAGAGTGATTTCTTTAGTTCCTGATTCAACAGCAGATTCGAAATTCGCAGATGTACCAGTATAGACCTCCCATACATCCTTGTGTAAATCAACAAAAATATCCCCCCCCAGATTAAAATCACCACCTGCATCTCCCCAACCACCATTTGCTGCGATTGCAGGTAAAGATGATACAGCAGCAGATGTAGCCACAGCCAGTGCAATCAGAGTCTTTTTCATAAAATAAACATCCTTAATATTTCACAAATAATAAACTGAAATCGGTAATCCTTATTTTTCCGGAATTACCGCAAAACTATCCCCTGCGGATTCATTTAATTAACCGCATTTCGTTAAACACAGTGTTTAACTCAGAACAGTTTTACGTTATTCCCGTTTTAAAAGACGGTAAATCCCTTTACCAGTATGACCCACTCCAGAGTCACGGATATATTGCCTTGATAAAGGAGATGAATCCTCAGTCTTCCACCTGCAGCGCTATCTGCAGATTTCCCCGGTAGCTGACCGGAACTTCCAGTTCTGCCGGTGCATCCGTTCTTAACTCAACCAGCTTCTGTGCATCAGGTACGGTTATCACCACATCCTCACCCTGCTGTCTGGTACTGAGTGCCACTCTCTTTCCGTCAACCATCAGGGCCGTCTTCAGGGTGATGCGGGCTTCCCCGTTATCCGGCAGAGCCTGCTTCACCGTGATATACGTCAGGCCACCTGATGCAGCCCTGGACTCTGCGCTGCGGATGGTCAAACTGTCGGGAAGAGGCGTCGTGTCTCCACTCCGGTACAGCACCGGGTCTGTCGGTGTGCGGGTCACCTTCACCACGCTGTTACCCACCACCTGACCATTCACCACCCCCAGATACTGCGTTTTCTCGCTGTATTCAGCGGCCAGTGCTGACTGAATACTGAGTGCACTCAGGACCAGGGCGACGACCATCATTGTTTTCTTCATTTATTACCCCTCTGTTCTGTATTTCGGAGGGCGGTTATTTTTTATCTGCTTTATCAGACAAATTAACTGACGAATCAGATACCTTCTGCCCGGAAGACGTTGGCGTTTTTTTCTGGTTAATCGTCCAGGTCTGCAGTTCACCGTAATCATTCAGAGAATCCACTTTCACCACATTTCCCTTCACCTGCACTTCATCACCCGGCATGAACATCAGCAGTTTCTGTGCTGTCTCGTTATCCGTGGCGATTTTCTTTCCGTTTCCGTCCAGCAGACTGCCAATCGCAAAAATGTACGGCGTGGTGTTCACCAGCATGGTTCTGCCATCCGGGCGGCTCTGCAGGCTGATGCCTTCTTCTGCCCCCTTGCGACCTTCAAGCAGTGCCTTCGGACGGTAGAACAGCTTCAGCTTCGTGCGCAGCGCCACTGCAATACCGCTGCCCTCCAGAGCCGGCGGAATATCCTGCAGGTTCAGCCAGTACACCGACTCTTTATCCTTCGGCAGATGGTCAGACGCCATGATGATACGCAGTGTCTGCTGACCATTCGGCTTCACCCTGAAGAAGGATGGCGTCACCACAAAGGTCGGACGGGTGTCTTTCTCCACGATATTGTCCACCCAGGCCTGGCCACCAAAGGTACGCTCCTTGTCATTGTTGGTGACCGTGATGGTCAGTGCATCCTTGTCCCCGCGAAAGATATAGCGGGTCTGGTCTGCCGCCAGGGAAGCCACTGCACTCTGACAGGTCATCATCAGCGCCAGAGTCATTCCCAGTGCTTTTGTCACCCGGTTAGTGAAAAACGTCGTTACTGCGTTACGCTTACTCACACGTAATCTCCTGTAGTTTCTCAGTATCCTGCAGTCTGGCCGCAGGTATCCGGCACTGGCCCAGGGTGATATCACCCGGCGCATCCACCGTGTTAATCATCAGCACACCATTGTTAACTACAAAGCCCAGCGGTGTGTCCTTACTGTCACGTGCCCAGGTCCCCCCTGGCACAAACTCACCATCACGCTGCTTCACCTGCAGCAGGTAACGCTTAACTTTCAGGGCATCAAACGGCATCCAGACCACCGCCTTGTCCGTCGGCACCACCTTCTGACTGGTGTTCGTCAGTTCGGTGCTCAACGGGAGTGTGCCCGCATCAATCGTCACAGTGTTCCAGTCATAGCTGTTCAGCGGCACCACCAGGTTGCCGTCGCTGTCAGTCTGTCCGTCACCGGACGTCACCTTCACTCCGGGGGTATCCTTCACGTTCACCACGGCCACGGTGTCACCTGTAGTGCGGCTGAACATAATGTCCTTCGCAGCCGGTACAGCCAGAACCGAACCGCTGACAGATACAGAACCACTGGTTCCGCCGGACTGCGAGTGGTTCAGGGCACCATTCAGATAAGCCCGGTCACCGCTGTACGACGCATTCAGATAACTGCTCACACCACCACCGCTGTCACGCCCACCGCCCAGGCCATAGCTGAAACGGTCATTCAGCGAGCCGGACACGCCGGTGCTGAAGCCCGTGCCACCGCCTTTGCTGGTACTCACCGACGTACTGCTGCTGTAACGACGGTCAGACAGTGTGAACGGTACCGACACTGATGCCGATGCCGACCAGTTGTTTTCTCCCCGGGTGTTCCGTGAACCGGACCAGCCCAGGTTAAGACTGACACCCTTAATCTGTGTGCTCAGGGTGCCGGTAATCCCCGTGTCCTTACCGTTGTCATCGCTGTACCGGTAACTCCCGGTCATGGATGCGGGGTAATAACTCCGCTGCCAGCCGGACACCGACAGACTGAACAGTCCACCCACCGGCTGACTGACACCGGCATTCCATTCATCCTTCGTCCGGCGACCATGATTTGACTGCGACCACAACTCTGTCGGGTCAAAGGAGGACATGTCCTCATATTCCTCACTCTGCCGTGACCAGCTCACCCGCAGTCCGGTGTTCGTCATCTCCAGTTGTTTACTCCAGGATAACTGCACCTTATTTCCGCTGCGGCTGCCATCACGGTATTTTGCCGTGGCATAAGCACCGTCAGCAGACACCGCCCCCAGGTAACTCAGCCCCAGAACGGCCCCGGCGCTGACGCCCTGCCAGTCCTGGTTAAACACCCCGCCGGTGCGCAGCGTCAGCCCGTCCAGACCATAACCGTATGACGCCGCAAACACGCCGCCTTTCAGGTCACTGTCATCGTCAGGCAAACCGGCTGCCACACTGAACTCGTGTTGCCCCGGACTTAACTGCCCGGCCATCACCGACAACGGGAAGTTCTGTACCTGCTCGCGCCCGTCTTCACCGGTGATTTTCATGGTCACATCACCACTGGTGTACAGCGGCACATCCGTGATGGAGAACGGACCCGCCGGCACCATCTCCGAATGCAGCAACCGCCCGTTCTGTGTCAGCGTCACCCTCGACGGCCCGTTCGCAATGCCGCTGAACACCGGGGTATATCCCAGATTGCCCGGCTTCATGCTGTTGTTCCGGCTCAGCGACACGCCGTATGTTCCCGTGCTGCCCAGCAGACTGTCCCCGGTGGATGTTTTTCCGACCGCCAGGTCCGCACTCAGTGCGCGGATAGCCCGGGTGGCCGTGAACATGTTTATCGAGGCGGAGTTATTCCCGCTGTCACCACCGCTGGCCGTGGCAGAAGAGCTCACCACCCAGCGCCCGATATTGGCTTTCAGGTCCGCTGAGCCAAAGGCCGAGGTGTTATTACGGCCAGTGTTGGCGTTCGCGTTATAGTTCACGCGAAATGCACTGGTTCCGTAGTCCCAGTCCACATTCTCCGGCATCTTCACCAGCCCCTTCTGGGGAATGGACAGCGCCAGACTCTGGGTGGAAACATCAAAATCCACTTTCACTGACGGGGCTTTTGTCAGCACATAGCACTGTCGTGTGGCGTCATATCCCTCACGAAAGTAATCTGCACTGACGTAAATCCCGGCCTTCGTCAGCCATGCCTCTGTCAGACACAGTTCGTTACTGTCCTGTGGTGTCACATCCAGTATCTGTTTCCCGGCCTCCTTCCCGTTCAGGGACAGGTCAACCAGATAACGCCCCGGCGCATAGCTGCCGTTCAGGGCTGCCCAGACTTCCGGATTAACCCCGGCACCACCCTGGATAAAGGACATATCCAGTTTTTCACCTGCAATACCTGTGGCACTGGCAAAAGCAGCTGATACGGCAAGCGCAAGTGCGGCCCGACGGAAAAACACGGACGAAACCGGCCCTGCGACTGCCTTCTTTCCTGCACACACAATCCTTTTCTCCGTTACTGATACGTGACCACAAAGGTCAGCGCACCCGTGTATTCCCCCGCCTTCACGTTCGCCGGAAACACCGGCTGCGCACGAAAACGGAACTGCCCTTTAGCAGCAAATTCCACCGGATAATTCACCGAATGACTGTCCTGAGTCAGACGTCCGCGATAATCTGCCTGCACATCCACCGCCCGAACATCCACGCGAATACCATCACCGGCACCGCGGGTGACCACGCCCCCTGCATCCAGCTGTCCCGGGTTACCAAAATCCAGGGTGGCGACCTGCCCTGCCTTAAAGGCTGAGCAGCCCTGAACCGTGGCACCGGACTCATACAGACGCACAGTGAAGTCACGCGGAGGCACAGACGCCCCCGTGGACTTGCGGTAAGTCCCGAATGTCAGCCGGCCACTGTTGCCGGTGCTGTCCGCATCCACCACCACATGACAGGCCGAAGCCACCACGTCAGCACTGAATACGGTTTTCTGAACAGCGGCGTGAGAAACCCCGCCCCCTGCCAGAAGCAGAAGTACTGAAAGCGATAAATTTTTCATGCAACTGTTATCCCGTATATGGAATACCGGCTTCTGATATATAAAAAGGAACCAGCCTGTTTACCGCCTGATGGGTACGCTGAATACGCCCGAGAGCACCAGAGAAATACCCCTGAGAAACCTCATGTCGTTCACAGGCCTCCCTTCGGGTATAACCCAGAACCAGAAAATCTCTCAGCGCATTAAGAACCTTTTCACTGTGAACCGGAGATATTTCAGCTAATAACCAGAACTGGCTCTCTGACATTTTTCCGGGCGACAAAGTACGCCCGTGCTTCTTGCTCAGATACAGGTCACTGCTGCTCATTTATATCTATTCCAGAAATATAACCAGATAAAAGACGACATAAACCCGGATAACAAAAATGTATTCACACTGCTGCCGCCCTGTTTTCTGCGGCGAAGACTACCACGGTGTTTTATAGCGAAAAACACCAATTTCACGATCTTTATGACCAAACAACAACAACTTAATGACACAAAATCCCGCTAAAACCTCAGCAAGTTAGGATAAAAAACCAAAAACAAAACAAAAAATAGATAAAAAGATCGTTGTTTTTGTGAACACCAATATTGCCTCCCGGACAGTTTTTTTGTTCCTATTTAGATATTCATCAAAAAACAGATCATGTTTTTCATATAAAAAATGAATTTATGGCCACAGGAAATATTAAAGTAAGAAATTAAAATAACAGAAGGAAATATACGCATAATCATCTGCAGGTTAATAAGGTAATCAATAACCAGAAATATTGTAAAAAATATGTTATCTTGTTGATTTTTCATGCGTTTCGTGAGAGTCAAAAGTGGACATGGAGGAGAGAGCCAGAGGCAGGTTATAATAAAATGAATATTACAGATAAGGATGTAAACAGAAATGAAGAAAAAGCAGATACTGTCTTTTATTCAGGAGATAAACACGCCATGCAGAACGGCTGACATTTCTTCACATTTTGACATGAGCGCTTATCAAGCCCGCCATTACCTTATGTGTCTTGAAAAAGAGGGAAAAATAAGACGTACGCCTCTTCGTCGTGGTGCCCGTACTTTATGGGAAGTAGCAAGGGAGGCGGAAAAGTATTAATAAAAACATGCATTTTTTCTGCATAAACTTAACTCATTCCTCTACTGAAATATAACCATGATTTAACAATCAAGAACTTATATTGTTACTTACGGCGTTGTGTGAAATATTGAAGAATCAGATGTCTTTTTATGCCACTCCCAGATACAAATTACTGATGCAGTATCCTATGACAACGCCACATTTTTCTGACTGCTGACCTCTTCGGCCTCATTAGCTGTGATGTCCAGATAAACAACCACCGAAAAAAAGATAGTCAATTCGTGTAAGCATACTGAAGATAATTCCGTATAAATATTCAGCTGACAAAATGCCATCAGTCCATAAAAATCAACGGAAGCACAAATGATTCACCCGGTCATCACCGAACAATTGCAGCCATAACCAGTAGCTATGGTCATTCTGCGTAACTTCGTTAAATACACAAAACATTTGCCCACAGGTGATGATGTTCGTCGATGTCTCTCCTGTCTGAGTGGTGCGTAAAACAGATCGCCAGCAGACGCAGCCAGTGATCCACCGTTTGCGGAACAAAACGCCGGACCGCACGGATCCGGCATAAGCGTTCCTGTCATGATAAAGTCATTATGTTGCGTCCTCCTCACTCCAGGTCCCGAAGCAAATCTGGCTGTTACCTGTAAACATACTTTGTACATACCGCTCGGCAATAAATTCCCGTACCACAGGCTTCACAGAACTTCTTCCCATGAAAAGCTGCCCGCACATCACACAATGCCATATCAGCACGACAGGTAATGGCGATAAAAACATCGCCATTACCTCAATGTAAGGGTGGGACTTTTCCTGATTCAATACCACGCAGGCCGCCTTCTGCTGTGCGGTCAGGGCATGTAAATCGTGTTCAAACCACGCCCCCTGAGCATCTGTCCGCAAAATCTACCGACCACGACAGGAAAGGCAGAAACAATACCTGACATTTCTGCTAAGGGCTGAGGTAGCACTGATAATGTGATCACCCGGCGTGACCCCCAGCCCCGTTTTTAGACCGTTCATCCTGCCACTGCCTCCTCACTGAAACGCCCTGTATGACAGTGTGTACAATAGCGTTCCCCATAATAATCATGGCGACATTGTCTGCAGTGCCAGCTGGCTTTACGCACTACGGGTAAAGCATCCGGTACCCACAGTTGTAAACGTTTAATCAACAGTACTTCTCTGCGCTCCGGTTGTACGTAAGGACATTGCTGCGCGTGCTCTGTCAGCCCTTCGTCAGTGTGTTCAAACCAGGGACGTTCAGTGTTGTATTGCGGATGGTATCTGAGTGAACTGCCACAGAGGTGGCAGGTGTAACGATCGTATGGCGCAGCCTGTACGGTACGGCCTCCGGTCAGACGTCCGTTGCCATCGAATGCAATAAAGAATTTTGCGTACATAGTCATACTCCTCAACCACCAGACGACACGCAGACGTCATCCGTCCCGGTACGGGCAGCGTGGTCAGAGCGTGAATGGCGGCTCAGTTAAAATCTGGACAAGGGGTTGGGTAAAGCAGGCTGGTTGTTGTTACAGCACAGTGGTTGTCACACAATGGAACTCTGGCGTAAAAAACAGCCAGTGGGAGAAAAAATTTATCGTTGCAGCCAGGCAACAGCCCATACTTTTGGTTTTACTGGAGATACTGGTGCGCCAGTCGTACTCAACTCCGGCTACAGCCAAAATTGCGCTCACCGGTGCCGTTCACTTTGCTGTACTCTTTCGCGAGATAAGCAGCACGATCCAGTGCATCCTGGAGACTGGCATCATCGCCACGCTCCAGCCACACCACTGGCCTGGCAGGAAAATTCGCCAGTGTGGCATAGCATCCGGCATCCACCCCCAGGGCACTGCACCACGCCTGTTTAATCATCCCGGCCAGTGACCCCGGATCGCGGTAATCGCCCGCACCACACCAGGTATCACGGTTGACCAGCAGTATCAGGTGATAGTGTTTTTTACCTTTGTTCTCCCCGAACTCCCGGGCCCAGACGTAATGCAGCCTTGTGGCATGTACGCGTTTACCTTCACGGTGCTTACGTTTCTGGTAAGCGTCAATTCTTGCTTTCAGGGCATTGATGAAGCGGGATATCACAGCTGCGTCAGTTGCTGCAGGAACATCCGGGAGACGCAGGTCAACCCGCAATACCGTCAGACGGGGATGGGTATCAAGCGCGTGCAGCACCGTCTCGTGGATCCGTTGCTGCCAGAAGGGGTTGTAAGTGTAGGTCATGGTTTACTGTCTCCGTATGATTTCGTTCATACGGAATAACCACGCTGTAAAAAATGCGCAGCGCCTTTAAAGTGACATACAAATCCACCGCCAGAACTACTGACGGAATGCCCTGACCAGTACAGCCAGTATCATCAGCATCAGCCACTGGTACCGTTATACGTTTCTTTCGTTCCGGCTGGTGATGCAGCAAAAGTGATATGAAAAAAGGCGAGGCGAAATGGTGGTGAGGCTGGCGTTCATAATACTGCATTGCTCGTACTGTGGATCTGTTGACCCATTCGGCGATTGCCGCACACGGTTCGCCTGCTCTCTGTGCTGATGGCGCTACAGGTAATGGCTGGTTACTGCTGTTGCCATCGTGTATGAGCTGCGGTAGAGATGGCGACAATCCCCCGAACAGTGATTTCCGACAAATACGTGTTCCAGAACCAACAGCAGCATCAGACAACAAGCTATAAGTCGCTGACACCAGAGAACAGGCCCCTACGGAACGACTGAATCCTCCCTCCGCCAGATACCATTCCCCTTTGATGTCGAATTATTCGTTGCAGCTTTATCGCTTAACGTTCACGGTATTATCCAGGTTTCCTAGAACAGGAACATATTCAGCTTTTGCAACAACCTGAGAGGACCGAAAAAGAATCACAGAGCAGATAACACCTGGCGCGGTACAGCTGGGATTACCGAACGCTCAGGTAACATATTTCCAGACGGAAGCCGGAACGCGATCGTAAAGTTTGTTCATGGTCAGTTCCGCCAGTCGGTGATCAACCGCAGAGTTGAAGGCTTCCAGCTCCGCAGGGGTAAGTTTATAACGTGTGTGGGAAATCACTTTTTCCAGCGTTTCCCTGGACGAACAACGACGGAACTGATACAACCATTCTTCTCTGGTTTTAACTTCCATTAGCCTCTCATTACTTTATGCTGCAATTAACAGGATGCCGTCAGTATACAGCTCGCAGGTCCCCTTACCCAAGCGAGTGACTCCATTGCAGCCTCTCAGTAATATTGCATTAATGCGACTTCCGGTTATCCGGACGCATCGCAATAACCCCGGAAGCCTTTCTGGTTGAGAGCGGTATAAGGGAGAGGCATTTCTCAGACTCTCACTCACCAGAGCAGATACGTTGCTCAGACGGGATTATTAATATGCTCAGTTCATGTTTTATATACAGGGACATCAGGAAATATAACTCAGAGCCTGTACTACAAGCTTTCACTGCTGATTGATTTTACATATCAGCGTTCATGTATTTGAGTTCTAATACTTACACTGCTCAACTCTCTTCTTGCACAGATCTCTTATCACTTCTTATATTTATATAATACCAATCAGACAGCCTTATCCCATCGGTGATACCTGTCGCCTGCCCACCGGACACGGGCTGACGCACCGTAACCGCCTTTGAAAACAACTCTGCAATTATCAGAACGTTTGCTTTTCCCCTCATCCTCTTGAAAGTCATCCCTTCTTCATCGTGCGTACGTGCAAAAAACATCCTTTCACAACAGCCACCGTGTGTTACGGATACGCTCAGCATCATGCCCCCCGGTTAATCTCCCGGCGGGAACATTCCCCTACTAATTTTTTACGTTTCTCCCTGGTTGTTATGCCGGTGAAGGTGGTGCGTCGTTTTCATCACCAACGCCGGGTGGGATTAACAACATCCGGAGGAACATTTTCATGAATACCCCCGTTTCGCTGATGGATGACCAGATGGTCGACATGGCATTTATCACTCAACTGACCGGCTTAACCGATAAGTGGTTTTACAAACTCATCAAGGACGGAGCCTTTCCGGCTCCCATCAAACTGGGCCGCAGTTCCCGCTGGCTGAAAAGTGAAGTGGAAGCCTGGCTGCAGGCGCGTATTGCACAGTCCCGCCCGTAATTCCTGACCGTTATCCGTTCAACCGCAGCGAATGCATTATCCGGCCTCCGGAGGCATTCTGCTGCGCGCTAAAGGAGAGAATATTATGCAAAAACTTGAAAACCGGTGTAACCTGCTGCTCACCCAGCATCAGAAATGGATGACAAACGTGACCCGGCTTATCGTCGCTCATGGAATGGGTTCTCCGCATCTTCATGGCTATCACCGCCTAACCCTGGCCCGCTTTTTTCTGCCGGAAAAAGGTGCCATCATCTCAGTGGCACCACAGGGACTCTATCAGGTGGTCAACCCGGGAACGCCACCGTTTCTTCCTGCCATTCAGGAAGGGTTAATGACCAGCATTCAGACTCATGAAATCATGCTGCTTACACATTTTAACCTGGGCGGCGTTTTACTCAGTGAACTACATCGTCTGGGTGAAAAACGCCTGGCAAACAGGCTGAACAGCCTGCTCCGGCGTTTCGACGATCGTGATCTCTACCACACGCTGATATGGCTGTGCTGGTATGATCTGATGTGTGCTGGCTCCATGCAACCCTGGACTGACGAGTTAAAGTATAAGTCACACGCAGAGCTTGAAAGCTGGGCTGTGTCGCGCAAACGGGAAAAGCGCGAGCTTGAACTGATGATTGACGAGTACCTGTTATACGCCTGTTGATTCATAACGCTCCCGGGGCTCCACGCATTCTCTTTTCCTCCGTCACCATCATACAGAAGCAAGTGGTGACGGACATACCGCGATACAATCACTGAATAATCAATCTCAGCAATACGAGACATTATGGCCGAAAGAGTTGCTCTTTCCATTCTCTCAGTTTGTGACTGTGATAGCCCTGATCGTAACACGCCTTCAACTCAGACAACGTGATATTGTTTACATCGGAAAGCAGGACATAGGTTGTTTTACCTTCTCTCTCAATAGAAAGCTTTAACTGAGACGCAAGAATGTTCAACAGTGCGTTCAGTTTTTTTCTGTTTCTGAAACGCCCCGGGCCACACTGGAGAATATAATTTTTTTTGACACGAGGTGGGCATTCTCCACGGCATTCCTCAATGAGCCAGTCAAGCAACTCCTGCGCGTCCTGCCGCTGCAGTTCAGATTCATCAGGTAGCGCAAATAATTTTTTATATTCATCTGTATACCACGAGCTTATTTCTATAGCAGACGTCATGATATCAGCAGTTACTTTCCCTTCACCATGGCTAAAATACTGAAATAACGCTGCAATTCTCGCAATGTTTTCTGTTTTTTTTGAAACATGTCCCCGAAATGCACTTAACGGCCCGGAGGGGGATAAATCCCGCTCCAGTGCATTATAGTGCTCAATAAATATTTTTTGCGCTTCAGGAGAAAAATGCAGACAATACCGTTCATCCTTACTTGTTTTATCAATGCTGTCCCTGGCTATTTCCATTAATCTTTCATAAAAAGCTGTTAATGATTCCCCCGGGGTCACTGCCCCATTAATAAAACGAGTCCCCTGAGTGGTTGCCGGTTTACTGATAAGACAGCGTGCAAGAAAACCACTGTCTCTGGCAACAGAACCTTTTCGCTCCATATATCGGTCAAAAAGACCTGGTTGCACCATGAGGGATAACGTCATTCTGGCATTTTCAATCAAAAACTCGGGTTCATTCTTTCTGTCCACAGACAATACTGAGCCATCCCACATTTTGTTAATAAAAGGCAGCTCAGACAAAGTATACCCATCAAATATCATACCGGCTTCATCTGACATAATGCCAACCGAACGCCATTCACCACAAAGCTGCTCCTTAATTGCTGCAGTCGTAGCATCATTAAAAATGAATTTATACCTTACAGGTTTTTCCGCACAGCTTTTCTGAAGTGCTTCCAGTTGCCTGAGGGTTTCTGACTCATCAGCCCCCTTGCGGAGCTCTTTGTTCAGTTTTGACAACAATGCTTTTTTTTGAACCTTTAAAAGCTCTTCCTTGTTTTTCCAGGTATTCAGTTCATTTTGGTATCTGGAATATAACAATATCTCCTGCTGGTACAGGGGCTCCATTAATAACTTGTCCACTGCGGTTTTTCGTTCTCCGGACTCTGCAAGCGTCAGTAAGAAAAGAGAAACCGGCCCCCGCAGATTATTCAACCTGCAGACATCAATCTGATGCTGACAGACAAGCGAAACCGCACCCAATGCAGACGATGCCACAAGGCCCATGGGAGCCTGTGTGATTTGCTGGGCTTCAATAACGGCATCACGAATAAGTGGAGGAAGTGAGCGCAGAGGGAATTCATCAACAGGCTGAAAGAGCAACATGATAACCTCACAAAATAGGCAAAACATGAAAACGCTGCTATTTTTGCTATTAATAGCAAAAATAGCAGTCAGTTCAATATCAGCTAAAATTTTTTATTGATTTTTGATTAAATTATAACCAGAACGTGTTTTGCCGCCACGGGAAGGGAAAATGAATCTGTGCGCCCTCATTGCTCCGTCTGGTTCCCCCCGGATCACACTTACTGATTAAAATTCACACAACAAAGCGCATACAAAAAAGCATCGTTTCGGGTGTTGCGGATATCTGTTTCCTGCCAGGGAACACCATAAACAAAAAAACCAGAATAACACCTTAAGGAAGCAACAACCGCCCTGAAGGATAATAAAATAAAGAAGACGACAGATATACCCCCTGTATACGGCACTCTATGAATATATATAACACCATCCTTATAAAAAACGAAAAATATTTACACCTGACACACTCAGAGAAACAAAAAAAAATAACACACATAACAATACAGATAAAACATAACCTGTTTTCCCTGGTCATCCCCGCATTATCGCCAGACAGTGATGAAAATGAATCATAACAGTTTTTTTGACAAAAATAAAAACACATCTTCAATTTTTCACATCAGTATCCTGCCTTAATAAGGCGCAAACACACGATGACATTTCAAGACCATAAATAAAAAAATTATTGCATTATAAAACACTCACGCAGACAATAAAACATCAGCAGGCATTATCTGAACCAACACAAAACATTCATCAAAATATTTAACAGGACATCATACATCACTGAATATCCTTCATGCATCATCACCACAAGAAAAAACGGACACAGGGTAAATACCTCATCCTGAGAAGCGAAATAATAAATACATTTAACAGTTACGTATTACCATGAAGGGATATACTGAACAACCCGGCATTAATGGGTATTATTGCGCGCACTCTTCCGATGAAAATACACAACAGAAGTAAAATCATTATAAACGCAATTTTCATTAACTCTCTCAAACAACCATGTATAACCTCCGCAAAATGCTGAAAAATACTCACATCAGTAAACATGAACACACCTGATAATCAGGCTGTCAGATGAATGATTTTTCCCTTTTACGAGATAGTCAGCCTGCCGTTGAACAATGATCAAATCGATTCAAAATAATTTCAGACAGATATTATCGTTGTGAGTCCCCCGCCTCCTTTCCGGTGTGCGGGGTTTTGTCTTTTTTCACCGGGAATACATGTATGAATCCGTCTGATGCCATTGAGGCGATTGAAAAACCACTTTCTTCCCTGCCTTATTCGCTTTCCCGTCACATCCTGGAACATCTGCGTAAACTCACTCACCACGAACCCGTGATTGGCATTATGGGTAAAAGCGGGGCCGGTAAATCCTCACTCTGTAATGCGCTGTTTCAGGGAGAGGTCACCCCGGTCAGCGATGTTCACGCCGGTACCCGGGAAATGCAGCGTTTCCGTCTGAGTGGCCACGGTCACAGCATGGTTATCACTGACCTGCCCGGGGTGGGCGAGAGCCGGAACAGGGATGCAGAGTACGAAGCCCTGTACCGTGACATTCTGCCTGAACTGGACCTGGTGCTGTGGCTGATTAAAGCCGATGACCGTGCCCTGTCTGTGGATGAGTATTTCTGGCGACACATACTGCACCGCGGGCATCAGCAGGTGCTGTTTGTGGTGACGCAGGCCGACAAAACGGAGCCCTGCCATGAATGGGATGTGGCCGGCATTCAGCCTTCTCCCGCACAGGCACAGAACATTCGCGAGAAAACGGAGGCGGTATTCCGTCTGTTCCGGCCCGTACATCCGGTTGTTGCCGTATCGGCCCGCACCGGCTGGGAGCTGGATACGCTGGTCAGTACGCTCATGACAGCCCTTCCCGACCATGCCGCCAGTCCCCTGATGACCCGCCTGCAGGACGAGCTGCGCACGGAATCTGTCCGCTCTCAGGCCCGTGAACAGTTTACCGGTGCGGTGGACCGGATATTTGACACGGCGGAGAGCGTCTGTATTGCCTCTGTTGCACGCACGGTTCTGCGTGCCGTCCGTGACACGGTGGTCTCTGTTGCCCGCGCTGTATGGAACTGGATTTTCTTCTGAACAGTCTGCCAGGGGAAATACTTGATTACATTACGTTAACCAACTGAAAACATGACACAAACGCCCCCCCCCCTCCTCTTTCTCTTGCGTGAACGCCCTGCTGTTAATAGAATAAAACGATCGATAAAACAGGTATCGATCGTTATCATCGATCGTTTATAGTGGTTAATGACCTGCGAAAAGGCAGTTGATTCTCTTCATCATGCAGAACGGAATTGCACACAACGGACTGATACTTCTCTGGCGGATGAGAGAGGGGAAGCATTTATGTCCGGGAAAAACCACTTTATCTGACCATGCTGTTTTGTACCTGCCGGTATCCACATTTGTGGATACCGGCTTTTTTATTCACCCTCTGTAAGGAAAAGCTGATGAAACGACATCTGAACACCAGCTACAGGCTGGTATGGAATCACATTACGGGCACCCTGGTGGTGGCTTCCGAACTGGCCCGCTCACGGGGAAAACGCGCCGGTGTGGCGGTTGCTCTGTCTCTTGCTGCTGTCACGTCAGTCCCGGCACTGGCTGCTGACACGGTTGTACAGGCTGGAGAAACCGTGAACGGCGGAACACTGACAAATCATGACAACCAGATTGTCCTCGGTACGGCCAACGGAATGACCATCAGTACCGGGCTGGAGTATGGGCCGGATAACGAGGCCAATACCGGCGGGCAATGGATACAAAATGGCGGTATCGCCAACAACACTACTGTCACCGGTGGTGGTCTTCAGAGAGTGAATGCCGGAGGAAGCGTTTCAGACACGGTTATCAGTGCCGGAGGCGGACAGAGCCTTCAGGGGCAGGCAGTGAACACCACGCTGAACGGCGGCGAGCAGTGGATGCATGAGGGTGCAATAGCCACAGGAACCGTCATTAATGATAAGGGCTGGCAGGTCGTCAAACCCGGCGCAGTGGCAACCGACACGGTTGTGAATACCGGCGCGGAAGGGGGACCGGATGCAGAAAATGGTGATACCGGGCAGTTTGTTCGCGGAGATGCCGTACGTACCACTATCAATGAAAATGGTCGTCAGATTGTGGCTGCTGAAGGAACAGCAAATACCACTGTGGTTTATGCCGGCGGCGACCAGACTGTACATGGTCACGCACTGGATACCACGCTGAATGGGGGGTACCAGTATGTGCACAACGGCGGTACAGCGTCTGACACTGTTGTTAACAGTGACGGCTGGCAGATTATCAAGGAAGGTGGTCTGGCGGATTTCACCACCGTTAACCAGAAAGGCAAACTGCAGGTGAACGCCGGTGGTACAGCCACGAATGTCACCCTGAAGCAGGGCGGCGCACTGGTCACCAGTACGGCGGCAACCATCACCGGCAGCAACCGTCTGGGCAATTTCGCGGTGGAAAACGGTAAGGCTGACGGTGTTGTTCTGGAATCCGGCGGTCGTCTGGATGTACTGGAGAGCCATTCAGCACAGAATACCCTGGTGGATGACGGCGGTACCCTGGCAGTGTCTGCCGGTGGTAAGGCAACCGGTGTCACCATGACATCCGGTGGTGCCCTGATTGCAGACAGTGGTGCCACTGTTGAGGGGACCAATGCCAGCGGTAAGTTCAGTATTGATGGCATATCTGGTCAGGCCAGCGGCCTGCTGCTGGAAAATGGCGGCAGCTTTACGGTTAATGCCGGGGGACAGGCCAGCAACACCACTGTCGGACATCGTGGAACACTGACGCTGGCTGCCGGGGGAAGTCTGAGTGGCAGAACACAGCTCAGTAAAGGCGCCAGCATGGTACTGAATGGCGATGTGGTCAGTACCGGCGATATTGTTAACGCAGGGGAGATTCACTTTGATAATCAGATGACACAGGATGCCGTACTGAGCCGTGCTGTTGCAAAAGGCGACTCCCCGGTAACGTTCCATAAACTGACCACCACGAATCTCACCGGTCAGGGTGGCACCATCAATATGCGTGTTCGCCTTGATGGCAGCAATGCCTCTGACCAACTGGTGATTAATGGTGGTCAGGCAACCGGCAAAACCTGGCTTGCGTTTACAAATGTCGGAAACAGTAACCTCGGGGTGGCAACCTCCGGACAGGGTATCAGGGTTGTGGATGCACAGAATGGCGCCACCACAGAAGAAGGTGCGTTTGCCCTGAGTCGCCCGCTTCAGGCCGGCGCCTTTAACTACACCCTGAACCGTGACAGCGATGAAGACTGGTACCTGCGCAGTGAAAATGCTTATCGTGCTGAAGTCCCCCTGTATGCCTCCATGCTGACACAGGCAATGGACTATGACCGGATTCTGGCAGTCTCCCGCAGCCATCAGACCAGTGTAAATGGTGAAAATAACAGCGTCCGTCTCAGCATTCAGGGCGGTCATCTCGGTCACGATAACAACGGCGGTATTGCCCGTGGGGCCACGCCGGAAAGCAGCGGCAGCTATGGCTTCGTCCGTCTGGAGGGTGACCTGCTGAGAACAGAGGTTGACGGTATGTCTCTGACAACAGGGGTGTATGGTGCTGCTGGCCATTCTTCCGTTGATGTTAAGGATGATGACGGCTCCCGCGCCGGCACGGTCCGGGGTGATGCCGGCAGCCTGGGCGGATACCTGAATCTGGTACACACACCCTCCGGCCTGTGGGCTGACATTGTGGCACAGGGAACCCGCCACAGCATGAAAGCGTCATCGGACAATAACGACTTCCGCGCCCGGGGTTGGGGCTGGCTGGGCTCACTGGAAACCGGTCTGCCCTTCAGTATCACTGACAACCTGATGCTGGAGCCACAACTGCAGTACACCTGGCAGGGGCTCTCCCTGGATGACGGCCAGGATAACGCCGGTTATGTGAAGTTCGGGCATGGCAGTGCACAACATGTGCGTGCCGGCTTCCGTCTGGGCAGCCACAACGATATGAACTTTGGTAAAGGCACCTCATCCCGTGACACCCTGCGTGACAGTGCAAAACACAGTGTGAGTGAACTGCCAGTGAACTGGTGGGTACAGCCTTCCGTTATCCGCACCTTCAGCTCCCGGGGTGACATGAGCATGGGTACAGCTGCAGCCGGCAGTAACATGGCGTTCTCACCCTCACAGAATGGCACATCACTGGACCTGCAGGCCGGACTGGAAGCCCGTGTCCGGGAAAATATCACCCTGGGCGTTCAGGCCGGTTATGCCCACAGCGTCAGCGGCAGCAGCGGTGAAGGTTATAACGGTCAGGCCACGCTGAATGTGACTTTCTGATAATCAGGTCACTCCCCTTCAGGCCCCGGTCATGATGACCGGGGCTTTTTACTTTCAGGGAGTAACAGATATGCCAGGTTGTACATCACGTTTATTGCCCGAAGGCCCTTTCTCACGCGAACAGGTGGTTGCTGTTACAACAGTTTACCGCAATGTGTTTACTGAAGATGACCAGGGAACGCATTTCCGGCTGGTTATCCGTAATGCTGAAGGTCAGCTACGCTGGCGCTGCTGGAATTTTGAGCCCGATGCCGGCAAACAACTTAATGTGTGGCTCGCCAGTGAAGGGCTTCTCAGACAATAAACGTCATTCATTTCACCCATCAGGCCGCTTCTTCTCCGGGAGACGCGGCTTTTTCATTTATAGCGATTGATCATTCACAAGGAGCAATTATGCGATTAGCCAGTCGTTTTGGTTATGCGAACCAGATACGCCGTGACCGTCCGCTGACACACGAAGAACTGATGCACCATGTACCGAGTATTTTCGGTGAAGACCGGCATACCTCCCGCAGCGAACGGTATGCGTACATTCCCACCATCACCGTGCTGGAAAGCCTGCAGCGGGAAGGCTTTCAGCCATTCTTCGCCTGCCAGACCCGCGTACGTGATCCGGGCCGCCGGGGATACACCAAACACATGCTGCGTCTGCGGCGGGCCGGAGAGATAAACGGACAGCATGTGCCTGAAATTATTCTGCTCAACTCTCATGACGGTACCTCCAGTTACCAGATGCTGCCGGGTTACTTCCGCTTCGTCTGCCAGAACGGCTGCGTCTGTGGTCAGTCTCTGGGGGAAGTGCGTGTTCCACACCGGGGAAATGTAGTAGAGAAAGTTATCGAAGGGGCTTACGAGGTGGTGGGCGTGTTTGACCGGATAGAGGAGAAGCGTGATGCCATGCAGTCGCTGGTCCTGCCGCCACCGGCACGCCAGGCGCTGGCACAGGCGGCACTGACTTACCGTTATGGTGACGAACATCAGCCCGTCACCACTGCTGACATTCTGACACCACGACGCAGGGAGGATTACGGTAAGGACCTGTGGAGCGCATATCAGACCATCCAGGAGAATATGCTGAAAGGCGGAATTTCCGGTCGCAGTGCCAGAGGAAAACGTATCCACACCCGTGCCATTCACAGCATCGACACGGACATTAAGCTCAATCGCGCATTGTGGGTGATGGCAGAAACACTGCTGAAGAGTATGCGCTGATGCCTTTTCCCTGAAAGCGCAGTTCTGACTCATGTCCGTCCCTGCCCCGCGACTTCTTCCATTCATTTACTTTTTATAAGGAATAATCTCATGACAACCGTTTCGCATAATTCCACCACACCTTCTGTTTCCGTAACCGCTGTATCAGAGAATAACCCGCCTCAACTGGTTGCCACCCTCGTCCCTGATGAACAGCGCATCAGCTTCTGGCCGCAGCATTTTGGCCTCATCCCACAGTGGGTGACCCTGGAGCCCCGTATCTTCGGCTGGATGGACCGTCTGTGTGAAGACTACTGCGGTGGTATCTGGAATCTGTACACCCTGAACAACGGTGGCGCATTTATGGCGCCCGAACCGGATGACGATGATGACGAAAACTGGGTACTGCTCAATGCCATGAACGGTAACCGCGCTGAAATGAGCCCGGAAGCCGCCGGCATTGCCGCCTGCCTGATGACGTACAGTCATCATGCCTGTCGTACGGAGTGTTATGCCATGACGGTTCATTATTACCGTCTGCGGGACTACGCCCTGCAGCATCCGGAATGCAACGCCATTATGCGCATCATCGACTGAGCAGGAGAAGTACAATGCAACAGCTTTCCTTTCTGCCCGGAGAGATGACGCCCGGCGAGCGCAGCCTCATTCAGCGGGCCCTGAAAACCCTGGACCGCCATCTTCATGAACCCGGCGTGGCCTTCACCTCCACCCGTGCGGCACGGGAATGGCTGATTCTGAACATGGCGGGACTGGAGCGTGAAGAGTTCCGGGTGCTGTATCTGAACAACCAGAATCAGCTGATTGCCGGTGAAACCCTCTTCACTGGCACCATCAACCGCACGGAAGTTCATCCCCGGGAGGTGATTAAACGCGCCCTGTACCACAATGCCGCTGCCGTGGTGCTGGCGCACAATCATCCGTCCGGTGAAGTCACACCCAGTAAGGCAGACCGGCTTATCACTGAACGTCTGGTACAGGCGCTGGCCCTGGTTGACATCCGGGTACCGGACCATCTGATAGTCGGTGGCAACCAGGTTTTCTCCTTTGCCGAACACGGTCTGCTTTAACCCGTCACCGTCACAACTACATCACACTTGTTTTCACTTTTATCTTCTGTCTTCAGAGGTATCCCATCATGAAAATTATCACCCGTGGTGAAGCCATGCGTATTCACCAACAGCATCCTGCATCCCGTCTTTTTCCGTTCTGTACCGGTAAGTACCGCTGGCACGGCAGCGCTGAAGCGCATACCGGTCGTGAAGTGCAGGATATTCCCGGCGTTCTTGCCGTGTTTGCCGAACGCCGTAAGGACAGTTTTGGCCCGTATGTCCGGCTGATGAGCGTCACTCTGAACTGAGTCAGGAGAAATGATGAGCAGAATTATCGCTGCCACCGGACCATTCTTAACTGATTTTTTGTGAGGACTTTATCGTGTCAGACACACTGCCCGGGACAACGCATCCCGACAACAACAACGACCGCCCCTGGTGGGGGCTACCCTGCACCGTGATGCCCTGTTTCGGGGCACGTCTGGTGCAGGAGGGTAACCGGTTGCATTACCTTGCAGACCGCGCCGGTATCAGAGGCCGGTTCAGCGACGCGGATTCGTACCACCTGGACCAGGCCTTTCCGCTGCTGATGAAACAACTGGAGCTCATGCTCACCAGTGGTGAACTCAGCCCCCGCTATCAGCATACCGTCACGCTGTATGCGAAAGGACTGACCTGCGAAGCCGATACCCTGGGCTCCTGTGGTTACGTTTATCTGGCTGTTTATCCGACGCCCGAAACGAAAAAGTAAATCATCAGAATAATCTTCTGCTCCGGCCTGGTGTTTTCACCACGCCACTTTCCCATTTTTTATATCTGCATATCAGGAAAATTTTCAGTATGAAAACATTACCTGTATTACCCGGGCAGGCGGCCAGTTCACGCCTGTCTCCTGTTGAAATCTGGCAGATACTGCTGTCACGGTTGCTGGACCAGCATTACGGCCTTACGCTGGATGACACACCGTTCGCTGATGAACGTGTGATTGAGCAGCATATTGAGGCGGGTATTTCACTGTGCGATGCAGTGAACTTTCTCGTTGAAAAATACACACTGGTGCGTACCGACCAGCCGGGATTCAGCGCCTGTACCCACTCTCAGTTAATAAACAGCATCGATATCCTCCGGGCTCGCCGGGCAACCGGCCTGATGACCCGCGACAATTACAGAACGGTAAATAACATTACCCAGGGTAAGCATCCGGAGGCGAAACGATGAAACTGGCCCTGACGCTGGAAGCCGACAGCGTTAACGTACAGGCACTGAACATGGGGCGAATCGTCGTTGACGTCGATGGCATTGAGCTCGCTGAACTGATTAACAAAGTCGCTGAAAACGGTTATTCACTCCGCGTGGTGGATGAACGTGACACTACCGAAACACCGGCGACTTCTGCCAGCCTTCATCAGTTGCCGGAAGACAACACAGTGATACAGAGCGTGATGCCATTAACCACTGAAACAGCGCTGGATATCCTCATTGCGTGGCTGCAGGACAATATCGACTGCGGGTCCGGAATTATTTTCGACAACGACGAGAATAAAACGGATTCAGTTACACTGTTACCCTGTATTAAACAGGCGCGACAGGATGTCCGTACTCTGTGCCATATGCAACTTCTGCACCAGAACCGGTGAATCTCACTCATCAGACTTCATTCTCCTGACGCCAGCCTGAACACGGCTGGCGTTTTCGTTTATAAACAAAAAGGAAAACCATTATGCCAGATATAAATGTCTCCTGCCCGGAAGTGGATTCCGGGTATATTGATGTTATTTGCTCTACCAGTATCAGACATATTGAGACCGAATAAATCCCCGCATTACAGGAAAAAACGACTGACAACTAACTAAAACCTTAGCGCTAACAAAAAATTATAAATAAAAGCACTATTAAACAGAGCATGAAACCGGGATACTGGCGCAGTTATTACCCGCCATATCATTCGGAATGATCGGTTCATCCTGACCAGGCATTTCAAAACAAACAAAAACAATTAAAATGACCACATAAAACAAACATCTCAGACCTATAAGCCCCCACAACCTTTTCACTATTTATATTAAAAGTTAAAACATTAGTATCTTTAACACCTGAATAAGAAAACATGGAGATACCGAAAGACAAAACAAGCACCAGTATGCGAAGAATGTCTTCGCGGATGCGCTATTAACAAATACAAAACCAAGCATCAACACGAGCAACAAAAAAATAACACAGTCAGAAATAAATAGCTCGCAAACCAGTTTTGCGCAGCGAATAACTATTCACAACATAGGACGCATACTGAATATCAATACGCCATTTCTAAAAATACTCACCCAAACATTATTACATTTACTGAAATTTGTATTTTTTAACAAAACACAGTATTATCCCGGCGTTTAATACTGTCCAGTATATAACAACGCTTATAAACATCTACTAACGTAGTAAACTATTTTTATATTTACACATCCAGCCAGTTATAATTACTGAGGTTATCTATGTTACCTTCTGTTTACAAAAAGAAAAACAAGAAACACTTCGGAAGTTCCCCCTCCCGTTTAACGCTTTTATCAACCATAATTGGCGCTTTATTATCAAATGCTTATGCCTCGACCTCTTCTGAGAAAATCGACCTTGATGGAAAAGAACAAATCGAGACATCTGATATAGATATTGATACAGGAGTAAAAATTGGCAAAAATGGATATGCCGTATCCGTTCAAAACTCAGGAAAATTAACTACTGAAGGGAATGTTAAACTATCTACAGCTGGAAAAAATGCGTTTGCCATCTCCGTTTCAAATAACTCATCCCTGACCATTACTAATGGTGCATCTATTGCAACAAGCGGTAAAAATGCTACTGGTATCAATATTGAAAACTCAAACGGCTTAATCGAAGGGGGCAATATTATAACCTCTGGTGATAATGCCAGAGGCGTTGTTATTTCTGGTGAAAACAGTCAGTTCTCAATTAATAATTCAATCATTACAACTCAAGGAGAGAACAGCAATGCGTTTCTGTGGGGAGCTCGCGGTATCTCAGCCGAAAACAAAGGCTCTGTTTCTGTAAATAACACCCAAATTAAAACTGAAGGTTCAGGGGCTTTTGGCGTATTTACATCATCTGGTGCTTCAGTTGAGCTAACGGATACAAAAATCACTACATCTGGTAAAAATGCCTATGGATTACGTTCAGATGGAGTGAATTCTACAATCACTGCCTCAAAAGGGCTTCAGATTGTTACTTCCGGCAACCTGGCCCATGCAGTATCTTCTTTGAATAATGGACATATAAATCTTGGAACAGGCGCTTCCATTGAAACTAAGGGAGAGCAAGCTGACGCAATCCAAATCACCGGAAATAACGGTGGAACATTAACTGGTGATAGTGTTTCAATCCAAACCACTGGCTATGCTGCGAAAGGGATATACGTTGCAGCCATCTCTCCTTCTGATTCATCCCCTGACTCACATGCTGTTCTAACAGGATCATCAACGATCTATACATCGGGTGACGATTCAATTGCCATATGGGGGCATGGAAAAACCGCCCATATTGACGTTGAAAAGGTTGCCATTAACACCATTGGTAATTATGCATACGGTATAAATGCACAAAATAATGCTACTGTAAATGCCAGTACAGCTCAGATTACCACTGGTGGAAGCAAGTCATATGGTGTGGTAGCAAATGATGGTGGAAAAATCACGCTTGGTTCCGGAAGCTCGATTACAACAAGTGGTGATTACTCTCATGGGTTGTGGGCAAGTGATAGTAATACAGTTATTCAGGGTGAAAATATATCTGTACACACATCGGGCAACGGTGCAGATTCAGTAGTTGCGACCGACAATGGTAAAGCTGAATTCAGCCAGAAAAATGGGGTAATAATTAGTGAAAAAGGAGCCAACTTTAGTGCATCCGGGGGTACTATTGTTGCCACATTAGACGGCAGTCAAATCATCAACAGCGGTACTTTCATTTTGTCAGTCAGTAATAATACTGGCTCCGGTGGAAACATTTCCGTTACAACCAAGAATGCTTCATTTAATGGCGATATCAGAGCAGATGAAAAGAGCTCTGCCAACCTTTCTTTAGAGAATTCACGCTGGACGGGAAGCGCATCAAATGGTGGTACTGTTAATTTAGACGAGAACAGTATCTGGAAGATGGCAGGTAATTCAGATATTGCTCAACTTAGCAACAATGGTTCTGTATACCTGGGGCAAAACGCCCAAAACACGCTAACAATAAATGGTGATTATACCAGTAAGAATGGTCACATCTATTTTTCAGGCATTCTCGGCGATGATGACTCATCAGTAGATAAATTAATTGTTAAAGGGAATACAGACGGTAAAACCTTTGTCACTGTAAAAGATATCGGAGGCGTTGGTGCACAGACACTTAATGGTATTGAGATTATCCATGTTGATGGTCAATCAAACGGAGAGTTTATCCAGAGCAACCGTATAGCTGCCGGTGCTTATGACTACACGCTGGGGCGTGGTCAGGGAAGCAACAGTGGTAACTGGTATCTGACTAGCGGTAAAAATACGCCGGAACCAACACCGACGCCTGACCCGGACACCAGACCTGAACCTGCACCGGGTGGTTATGATAATGATCTTCGTCCGGAAGCCGGTTCCTATACGGCTAATATGGCTGCAGTAAACACCATGTTCGTGACCCGTCTTCATGAACGTCTGGGGCCGATGCAGTACACCGATGTCATGACCGGTGAGACGAAAAATACCAGCATGTGGATGCGCCACGAAGGGGGACATAACCGCTGGCGTGATGGTACAGGCCAGCTGAAAACACAGGGTAACCGTTATGTTGTTCAACTGGGAGGGGACATTGCACAATGGGGCTGGGGAGAAACTGACCGCTGGCACCTTGGTGTTATGGCCGGTTACGGTAACGAGCATAACAATACGGACTCTGTGCGCACCGGATACCGCTCAAAAGGCAGTGTGAACGGATACAGCACAGGTCTGTATGCCACCTGGTTTGCCAATGATGAAACACATAATGGGGCTTATCTGGATACGTGGGCACAGTACGGCTGGTTTGACAACCGTGTGAAAGGCGATGGATTGCCGGGCGAGTCCTGGAAATCAAAAGGTCTGACGGCTTCACTGGAGGCCGGTTATACCTGGAAAGCGGGTGAGTTCAGCGGCAGCCATGGCAGCCTGAATGAATGGTATGTTCAGCCTCAGGCACAGGTTGTCTGGATGGGTGTAAAAGCAGATGAACACCGTGAAAGCAACGGTACCCGTGTTGAGAACACCGGTGACGGTAACGTCCGTACCCGTCTGGGTGTGAAAACCTGGATTAAGGGACACAACAGAATGGACGACGGTAAATCCCGTGAGTTCCGTCCGTTCGTAGAGGTGAACTGGCTGCACAACACCCGTGAATTTGGTACCCGCATGAACGGCGTGACGGTACATCAGGACGGTGCCCGCAATATCGGGGAAGTGAAAGCCGGTGTTGAAGGGCAGATAAATGACCGTCTGAATCTGTGGGGTAATGTGGGTATTCAGGCTGGTGACAAGGGGTACAGCGACACCTCAGCCATGCTGGGTGTGAAGTACACTTTCTGAGTACGGTGAATATCTGACAGACAGGAGCAGGCCACGGATGGCTGCACCTTATCTGAGACATAACCTGTTATGTATGCTTTTAACATACCTACTACATTTATCAGCATTACGACAGATGAAATCATTCCTGAGCTGAAACCGCAATAATGACGTCCACGGAAAAAAACGTTATTCGTTTGGCTGAATGCTTCCCACTGCAACATATGGAAAGATATACGTCCCCTTCACCATCCAGTGGTGTTAACCTGGCATGCAGAAATCATCGGTTCTATCTGTATAAGCAACGTTCTGGTTATACGTAATAGCATAAGAAAGGTCGTGCGCACATCACGCTCATGAAACCAAAGCTGGTTGACGGACTGAATGATAATATTGCAAAACACTATCCAGAAATGCTGCCTACAAGATAGCTTAATTTCTGACATAATCATTGCAGCAGCCCCCTCACAACCTGTAAGGCTAACTTACAAGTTCAGTAGACGGAATATTGCTGCTTTACTATAGGGACAGGAATCTCAAAGTGGCACAGGATCCCTCCTTCTCCACAAGCAAAATCATTTGGGGGCATAACAGGGGGCATCTAGAAAAATCAGTAGGATAAAATCCATTTATAACAATACAGTTAACCATCAAATACGACTCCTGTGATCTCCGCCAAAATGCCTCTTCTGACGTTCACCAATCCCTTGTAATACCGTTTAAAGCAGATAATTTCTTCTGTTCATGATTCAACCTGCTTTACCGAAGTTGTTCTTAATATTTATTACAGCGGAAGCGACATGCCAGACAAACGCTTAACCCAGTCCCCGACAGGCGAATTTAACGAATCAACAGCAGGCAGGAGAGATCGTCCCCGGCATTGATCATGTCGATCGCTTCATTCATTCGCTGGTTTATCGTTGACGAATGCAAGGTTGTCTCGGCAAGACTCGCCACAATCTTCAGTACCGTCGCCTCATCTGGAGTGGCCTCCAGAGATATCAGACTCAACAGATGCTTAATGTAGAAATAGTCGAGGATCAAATGGTAAACCTGACGCATGGCCGTTGAGAAATCAGCTCCCGGAAAATAACTGTGGTAAATTTTGTAGGTCAGCAAATTGCGCAATACATGTGGAGCACTGAGAATAGAATCCTGGCAAAGCTGCTGCCACTGTTTATTCAGGACAGCAAACTTATCAGCCAGAGCCTGCTTATCCGGGCTGTTTGCCACGTCTAAATACACCGCCATCTTACGATGCAAGTCAGTAATAATACGATCCCTGCTGCTCTTATTCGCGACAAGCGACCCCAATACCGTCAGCGCACGCACCTTCAATCCCACCGACTCCGTAGGCGTTGATTGACTCATCAGGCTAATACCTGCCGCCAGCTCGCTTAATAGCTCCTGATGGTACTGTTCAGCCTGCGCAAAATGGTTGTGCAGATCGAACTCAATGCGCTGCAGATAAACCATAAACTGTGCCAGCGCCATCAGGTTTTCTTCAACGTTCAACGATGGCGCCTGTAGAAGGTGCCAGGCAAAGAGATGCACAATCTGGTGGATCTGATTAACCGGCTGGCTGGTGGTGCAGGTGTTTTTCGCCTTCGCCAACAGATCATCCTGTTCGTGCACTAACATGCTGTCGGCATCAAACAATACCAGTCGGGCTACTTCTGGACATGAGAGCACCATCGAATGGCGAGTTGTATCCGCGTAGTGTTTTTTGCTACGTGGATAAGTAGAACAGGTTTCTGAAAGTGCTTTTTCTCCCAGATCGCGATGGACCAGGCAGAGTTTATTTTCATCGAGAAACGGACACTGACCCTGCGCGTCCAGTTTGATTATCGAATAGCGGCTTTTACCATTTCGCACCCGTAATAAATTCTCTTTCGCCAACTGGGCAATTTTCGGGTGTTGTTCGTTGAGGTAAGTATGATGGGTTTTCTTGTCGATGTGTATCTTCCATCCCTGACAGCAGGAAATCAGGCAGTTGGGGCCGACGCAGGCAAACTTCTTCACAAACTCGGGGGTTACTACTTTATGGATTTGCATAACATTCTTCGCGTTTAAAAAGCGAACAGTAGCACGCTGTCAGAACAAAATGATAACGTCATAACCTGACGGTTTAACAAGTATTTCACTCGTTTCATAAATGCTCGCCCCATCAAATGAATGGTTTACCTGAAGGGGTCATTCTCACCATTTTTGCTATCATGCCTGCATACATAAACGACAAAACAGTATGCAGAGGGAAAAATGGGTTCCACCAGAAAGGGGATGATGAACGTTCTGATTGCCGCCGTATTATGGGGAAGTTCAGGCGTTTGCGCGCAATACATCATGGAACAAAGTCAGATGTCATCGCAGTTTCTGACCATGACGCGGCTGATATTTGCCGGATTTATTCTGCTGACGCTCTCTTTTGTCCACGGCGATAAAGTCTTCTCAATCATTAAGAATCATAAAGATGCCATCAGCCTGCTTATTTTTTCCATTGTTGGCGCTCTGACCGTCCAGCTAACTTTCTTACTGACGATTGAAAAATCAAATGCAGCTACAGCAACGGTGCTGCAATTTTTATCACCAACGATTATTGTGGCCTGGTTCTCACTGGTACGAAAATCGCGCCCCGGTATTCTGGTATTTACCGCGATTTTGACCTCCCTGATAGGCACATTTTTGCTGGTCACCCACGGTAATCCAACATCGTTGTCGATCTCTCCTGCTGCGCTGTTCTGGGGAGTTGCTTCAGCCTTTGCTGCCGCATTCTATACGACATACCCCTCAACGCTCATTGCCCGTTACGGCACGCTGCCCGTCGTCGGCTGGAGTATGCTCATTGGTGGGATGGTCCTGCTGCCCTTTTATGCCGGGCAAGGAACAAATTTCGTGGTTAATGGCAGCCTGATCCTGGCTTTTTTCTATCTGGTGGTAATTGGAACTTCGCTGACCTTTAGTCTGTATCTGAAAGGTGCACAGTTAATTGGCGGGCCGAAAGCCAGTATTTTGAGTTGCGCAGAACCATTAAGTAGCGCGCTGCTCTCTTTGCTGTTGCTGGGGATCACCTTCACATTACCAGATTGGCTGGGAACGCTACTGATTCTGTCATCGGTGATTTTGATTTCAATGGATTCCCGCCGCCGCGCCAGAAAAATGTAATCGTCCGGCGCGGTACGGTTGATCATTACCAGCCAGGCACCGCGCCACCGTTAAAGAGGGTTTCTGCCGCTTTAGCAACTTCTGGTGACTGATAAGATTGCAGAAACTCCTTCACGTTTTCTGCATCCTTATTATCTTCCCGCGCCACCAGAATGTTCACATATGGTGAATTTTTATCTTCAATAAATACGCTGTCGTTAACCGGAGAAAGTCCTGTTTGCTGGATGTAAGTGGTGCTGATAATCGCTACATCCACTTTCGGGTCGTCCAGTACACGTGGCAACTGTGCCCCTTCCAGCTCCATTATCTGCAAAT
Organism: Escherichia sp. E2562; assembly: GCF_005781075.1. Lineage (NCBI taxonomy): Bacteria > Pseudomonadati > Pseudomonadota > Gammaproteobacteria > Enterobacterales > Enterobacteriaceae > Escherichia > Escherichia sp. E2562. Next base: position 102,297 of record NZ_VATM01000010.1, read on the forward strand.
GGCGTGGATTCTCAGTAATATCCAACGCCGTTGGCAGTAAACCTTTCCCCTCTTTTAAGGTAATAAGTTTCTCTTTTTGCAACAGTAACAGCGCACGCCCCAGATTGGTCGGATCATTCGGAATCGCTACTGTCGCTCCTTCTTTTAGCTGATCGACTGTTTTAATTTTTTTCGAATAGCCAGCCATGGGGAAGACAAAGGTATTTCCTACCGCCACCAGTTTGTAACCGTGCGCCTGATTATCCTGTTCAAGGAAAGGACGATGCTGGAAGACATTGGCATCCAGTTCACCCTGATTAGTTGCATCGTTCGGCAACAACGAACCACTAAATCCAACCAATTCAACTTCAAGACCATACTTCTCTTTGGCCACTTTTTTAGCGATTTCTGCCACATCCTGTTCGGCACCGTTAATGACGCCAACTTTAATGTGTTTTGCATCGCTGTTTTGCTGGTCGCAGCCTGCCAGCAGGATCCCCGCCAGAAATAATGCTGCCCCTGTCCGTAGATGATGTGTTGTCAGTTTCATTTTTTTATCCTTTTATTAATGATTACCTGACTATAGCGGTAAGGTCGCTGCGGTTTAAAAAACGAAACGCTATCGATAAGAATAAAAAGGAATAAAAGTGGAATATAAGGTCTGGCACTTCTTACTGACCGCGTAAGCGCGTTTCGTACAGCATGATGAGAGCGATAAAAGCAAACTACACTTATGCTTCATTCGATACACATTTGTAAAAGGTTGAATCCATGAAACCAACGACGCTACTGCTTATTTTCACTTTTTTCGCTATGCCAGGCATCGTATACGCCGAGTCGCCTTTTAGCTCACTGCAGTCCGCAAAAGAGAAAAATACGGTATTAGAGGATTTGCGGAAAATTTGCACCCCGAAGGCATCGTTGTCAGATGAAGCGTGGGAAAAGTTAATGTTGTCAGATGAAAACAATAAACAACACATACGCGAGGCCATCGTGGCGATGGAACGTAATAATCAGAGCAATTATTGGGAAGCGTTGGGTAAGGTAGAATGCCCGGATATGTAAGAGCGGCAACAACCACTGACCAACGCTTCTTTACCTGATATCAGGATTTCTTCATTTTCACCTTTGCCGTAACCAACAATGCAGTCAGCAACATCAATGTGCCGGACAACATCAGCGGCGAAGTCAGACCAATGTTATCCAACGCATAACCGCCGATTGCCGCACCGCAGGTATTGGCAAGCTGAATAACGGCCACCTGAATAGACCCAGCCTTTTCTGCCTGATCGGCCAATGAGCGAGTGATCCACGTTGACCAGCCAACGGGAATTAAAGCAAAGGTCAGCCCCCAGATAATCGCCACACCGGTAGCAACAATTTTATCGCTTCCCCACAGCGTCAGTACCAGCGCGCTCAGGGCGAGCACAAACGGTGCGCCCGCTAAGGCCAGTTTCACCGAACGTTTGAGAATAAACGACGAAAGCGATGTACCAACAAAACTGGCGATACCAAAACTCAACAGCACCAGCGTTAAGCCATCAACGCCGAATCCCGCCAGATTCATATACACTGGGCGAATATAAGTGAAAAAAGCAAACTGTCCGGCGAAGGACATAAAGATGGCGATCATCCCGGCCATCACCCCCGGACGCTGCAACAGGCGAAAGGTATTTTGTTTCTGATGTGACGGTTCGCCAGGCAGCGAAGGCAATGATTTGATAATCCAGATAATACACAGCACGCCCATCACCGCCGCCGCATTAAAGACATTGCGCCAACCGATAAGCTCGCCTAAAAAACTGCCCAATGGCGCGGCAATTACCAGCGCAATGGACACCGCGCCGAAGATCACCGACAGCGCCTTCGGCACCGTACGAGGCGGTACCAGGCGCATGGTCAGCGACGCCGACATCGCCCAGAATCCGCCCAGTGCCAGCCCCAGACAGGCGCGACCGATTAACAGCAGACTGAATGAGTTGGCAAAGGAAACCAGTAAGCAGGAAAGCGTCAGCAAAACGGCGAACAGAATGACAACGTAGCGGCGGTCAGTGGCCTGAATGGTCTGGGTAATAAACAAACTGGCAAACATCGCCACAAAAGCGGTTACGGTCACCGATTGCCCGGCAACCCCTTCCGAAATGCCTAAATCGTGCGCCATCGGCGTCAACAAACTGACGGGCAAAAAAACTCAACGATAATCAGACAGGCGACGCAAAACGCCACCGAGAAAACGGCTGACCAGTTCGGTCGGGTAATGGCGTCCGCGCCGCGGTTTTCTGCAATAAATTCACTCATGGTGTTACCCGTGGCATGTTTCAGGGGAAAAGCCGATCAGTTTAACATTGAAATGTGTGACGCATTTAACGTTTTTGCAACTTTTACGATGTTGTGGGAAAAATTCGAGGCTGCTCGAGGAAATAAAAATCATATGGCAAGGTGATATGTATTGACGCGATTTCGTTGGAAACAAGGGATAAAGTATCGCACTTAGTGATATGCTTTAATAACAGGACATCAACGATATGCGTGTGTTTAAAACCAAATGGTTTGCAAGGGAAGCCAAGTCTCATGCAATAACAGATGAAGAGTTATGCCGGGCCATTTTAGAAACAGATCAGGGTAAAGCTGATGCGCTTGGTGGTGGCGTTTTTAAAAAGCGCCTTCACCAAAATCGTGAGCGTGCAATTATTCTGGCGAAAGGGGGTAGCTATTGGTTTTACACGTTTTTATATGCAAAACAGGATATGTCGAACATCAATAGTCAGGAACTGTCTGGATTTCGTGAACTCGCAAAGCATTATGCCTTCCTGACGAAAGCCCAACTGACAGCAATGATTAACAGTAAAGAACTGACAGAGATCTGCTATGACTGCAAAAACTAAATTCAAAAGCCCTGCATTTGAGGCCATTCACAGCGCGGCTGCTGGATTGTCCAGCGTTGATGCCATTTCTGCCGAAACAATGCGTACTTTTGACAAAGCCTGCCTGTCCAGCGTGCCAGACTTACAACCTGTTGAGATAAAAGCACTACGGGAAAAATTAAAAGTGAGTCAACCCGTCTTCGCTCACTATCTCAATACCAGCGTTTCAACTGTACAAAAATGGGAAAGTGGCGCTAAACGCCCCAGCGGTATGTCATTAAAACTACTTAGTATTGTGCAAAAACACGGGCTAGAGGTGCTGCTGTAAATAGAACGTAGAGAATGCGTCCGTCTACTGTCAGATCCGATAGCGGATGCGGCGTGAACGCCTTATCCGTACTCGCTCTGTAGGCCTGATAAGACGCGCCAGCGTCGCATCAGGCAAAGCGGTTTCAATGCAGCCAGTAAACGCCCTCAGCAGGCTGAAAAAATGCGTTGTAGCGCATCTGGAATGCATTAATCTCCTGCATTTCAGGCTCTATTTCGCGCAGAAAACCCAGCGCCAGCCTGACCTGAGCATCGGTAATCGGCGCGGCAAGGCGGGCTTTTTGTAAAATCCGATGCCATTGCAGCAGGTTCTGCTCGCTACCATCGACAATGACAACCTGCCAGATAAGCAACACCTGCGCGGCATTTTGCAGGTGCGACTCATCCGGGCGATGCAGATAACGTAAAAATTCGTCACCGGCTGACTTTCCCATTTGATCGACCATTGACTCAACGGGTACAACATCAATATTCAGCCGATCGCTGAGGCGGCGAATCGCTTTTCTGGCCCCGGATGTCAGCACCCGAAAACCAACCACAAACACCACCACCAGCGTAGCGAGCATTATCCAGATCATGAGTTCTCCTGCGTAACCGGCACTCATGATATCTGGAAACGCTTATCAGATACTAATCCACCAGGATGATTTTCAGCGCAAACAATGCCGCTACAACCACCACACACAGATTCAGATCGCGCCAGCGACCCGTACACACTTTCATGATGCAGTACGACATAAAGCCGAGCGCAATCCCTTCAGTGATCGAGAAAGTAAAGGGCATCATCACCGTGGTGATAAATGCAGGTACCGATTCGGTAAAATCATCCCAGTTAACGCGCGCCAGACTTGAGGTCATCAACACGCCAACAAAGATTAACGCCCCGGCGGTGGCGTAAGGTGGAACCATCGCCACCAGCGGTGAGAAGAACATAACCAGCAGGAACATAACGCCAACAACAACCGCAGTCAGCCCCGTGCGACCGCCGACCGCTACGCCAGAAGTACTTTCAATATAGGCGGTAACAGAGGAAGTTCCGATAAACGCGCCAGCCACCGAACTCACGCTATCAACATATAGCGCCTTATTCATGTTAGGGAATTTACCGTTACTATCTATTAAGCCAGCTTTATCAGTTACACCAATTAATGTTCCTGATGAATCAAATAGGTTGATCAACATAAAGGAGAAAATGATACCGCCAAGCTCAAGCGATAATGCCCCGCTCAAATCAACCTCGCCAATAACACCGCTAATATCAGGTGGAATAGAATAGATTCCGCTGAAATGAACATCTCCGAAAAATAATCCACAGCAGGAAGTGACGACGATAGAAACCAACACCGCCGCATGAAAATTACGCGATGACAACACGGTTATAATAAAAAAACCTAAAATACCTAACAACACGCCGTGGGAACTTAAATCACCAATCATCACCAGCGTGTCTTTATTGGCGACAATAACACCGGTATTTTTTAATCCCATTAAGGCAATAAATAGCCCGATACCACTGGTGATACCAATACGTAAACTTAACGGAATGTTAGAGATCATCCAGTAACGGATACGAAAAAGAGTCAGCAAAAATAGTCCTATTGCCCCCCAGAATATTGCCCCCATTCCGGTCTGCCAGGAGATGCCCATCGCCCCTACAACCACGAACGCAAAGAAGGCGTTCAGCCCCATTGCCGGAGCCAGCGCCACGGGCAAGTTAGCAAATATCCCCATCGCAATACTACCGATGCCGGCAATCAAACAAGTGGTGACAAACACCACTTTCGGGTCCATTTGTGCCGCACCGAGTATTTGTGGGTTAACAAAAACGATGTACACCATAGTTAAAAAAGTGGTCATCCCCGCAATCAATTCTGTGCGGACGGTAGTCCCATGTTGTGGCAGTTTAAATAATCGAGAAAGCGTCCCTGATTCATTACTCACGTAATCGGTATTATCATTATTCATTTTCTTGTCCATTGGAGGAGATTTAATCCTTTGCTTTTGTAAAACAAATGACAACAACGGTTCAGTGATAATTATCACATTTCAATTGCACATTAATGGATATTCTTTAATAATCACGCGATGTTTCTTTATGATAAATAATAATCAAATTGATAAAATCAAAATGAGAAAAATATGAATAATCCTATTAACCATAAATTTCATCACATTAGTCGAGCTGAATACCAGGATTTGCTGGCTGTTTCCCGTGGCGACGCTGTTGCCGATTATATTATTGATAATGTCGTTATTCTGGATCTGATCAATGGCGGAGAAATTCCCGGCCCGATTGTGATTAAAGGACGTTACATTGCCGGTGTTGGCGAAGAATATGCCGACGCTCAGGCTTTGCGGCGGATTGATGCCCGCGGCGCAACGGCGGTGCCGGGGTTTATTGATGCTCACCTGCATATTGAATCCAGCATGATGACGCCGGTCACTTTTGAAATAGCTACCCTGCCACGCGGCCTCACAACTGTAATTTGCGACCCTCATGAAATCGTCAACGTGATGGGCGAAGCCGGATTCGCCTGGTTTGCCCGCTGTGCCGAACAGGCGAAGCAAAACCAGTATTTGCAGGTCAGCTCTTGCGTACCCGCCCTGGAAGGCTGCGATGTTAACGGGGCCAGTTTTACCCTCGAACAGATGCTCACCTGGCGGGAGCATCCGCAGGTTACCGGCCTTGCTGAGATGATGGACTACCCTGGCGTAATTAGTGGACAAAATGCGCTGCTCGATAAACTGGACGCCTTTCGCCATCTGACTCTGGATGGTCACTGCCCCGGTCTAAGCGGTAAAGAACTTAACGCCTATATTGCCGCGGGTATTGAAAACTGCCACGAAAGTTATCAGCTGGAAGAAGGACGCCGAAAATTACAACTCGGCATGTCGTTGATGATCCGCGAAGGGTCCGCTGCCCGCAATCTCAACGCGCTGGCTCCGTTGATCAACGAATTTAACAGCCCACAATGCATGCTTTGTACTGATGACCGTAACCCGTGGGAAATCGCTCACGAAGGGCATATCGACGCCTTAATTCGCCGCCTGATTGAACAACACAATGTGCCGTTGCATGTGGCATATCGCGTAGCCAGCTGGTCGACGGCGCACCATTTTGGTCTGAATCATCTCGGTTTACTGGCTCCCGGCAAGCAGGCCGACATTGTCCTGTTAAGTGACGCGCGTAAAGTCACAGTGCAACAGGTACTGGTGAAAGGCGAACCGATTGACGCACAAACCTTGCAGGCAGAAGAGTCGGCGAGACTGGCACAATCCGCCCCGCCATATGGCAATACCATTGCCCGCCAGCCAGTTTCCGCCAGCGACTTTGCCCTGCAATTTACCCCCGGAAAACGCTATCGCGTCATTGATGTCATCCATAACGAACTGATCACGCACTCCCGCTCCAGCGTCTACAGCGAAAATGGTTTTGATCGCGATGATGTGTGCTTTATTGCCGTACTTGAGCGTTACGGGCAACGTCTGGCTCCGGCCTGTGGTTTGCTCGGCGGCTTTGGCCTGAATGAAGGCGCGCTGGCGGCGACAGTCAGCCATGACAGCCATAATATTGTGGTGATCGGTCGTAGCGCAGAAGAGATGGCGCTGGCGGCCAACCAGGTGATTCAGGATGGCGGCGGGCTGTGCGTGGTCCGTAACGGCCAGGTACAGAGTCATCTGCCATTGCCCATTGCCGGGCTGATGAGCACCGACACGGCGCAGTCACTGGCGGAGCAAATTGACGCGTTAAAAGTCGCTGCCCGTGAATGTGGTCCGTTACCCGATGAACCGTTTATTCAGATGGCGTTTCTTTCCCTGCCGGTGATCCCCGCATTGAAACTGACCAGTCAGGGGCTGTTTGATGGCGAGAAGTTTGCCTTCACCACCCTGGAAGTCACGGAATAATAAAAAAAAGCCCGGCGTCATGCCGGGCAAAAGTCACCAGTTACGTTTATGCCACTGTCAACTGCTGAATTTTTTTCTCGCGGCGGATTTTTCGTTCTTCCATCACCGCGACTATCGCCATCAGGCAGATACAGCCAATAGCGGCGATATCCAGTGCAGCGAAGGTGCCTGCCCAGCCGGTGAGGCCGAACACTGGCGTACCATCGGCAATCATTCCCAGACCTAATTTGGCAAAGCTGTCACCAATCAGATAGGCGAAAGTGCCTTTAATCCCATCGGCAGCGCCGATCGCTTTTTTCGGTACGAAGCCAACAGCCGCCACGCCAATCAACAGTTGCGGACCAAATACCAGGAAACCTAATGCAAAAAGAGAAGCCAGATAGATATATTGGTTGCTGGCGTGTTGATACACACCCAGCGTGGCGATAATCAGCGCCAGTGCAATACACGCCACCAGGCCACGGCGCCCATTCGCCAGGTCAGAGAGCCAGCCCCACAGCAGCGTGCCAACCAGAGCACCGGCTTCAAATAGCGTAAAGCCCTGAATCGCCACCGATTTAGAGAGTTTCAACTCCTGAAAAGCATACACGGTTGACCACTGGTCGATACCAATGCGTACCACGTACAGGAAGATGTTGGCGAAGCACAGCAGCCAGATCACTTTGTTTTTCAAAACATATTCGACAAAGATCTGCCACTTGGTCATGTCGGTGGATTCCGTCTCTTTGTCCTCTTCGCTGATCTCTTCACCGAATAGTTCTTCAGCTTTGCCAAGACCATACGCTTCAGGGGAGTCGCTGCCGTAACGCAGACCGATAAAACCGACAATCAACGCGATAATCGACGGGAAGATAAACATGCCGATCACGTGACCGTCGAACAGGTAATTTGCGCCGAATAGCGCCACACCCGCCGCCCCCGCGCCGCCGAGGTTGTGGGAAATGTTCCAGAAACCGAGGAAGGTCCCACGTTTACGACGCGGCGTCCATTTGGTAATCGTGGAGTAGCTGCATGAACCGCCGGTGCTCTGGAAAAAACCGCTTAAGGCGTAGAAGGCAATCATCAGGAACAGGCTAACCGAGCCGCTGCCCATGCTGGCGCTGAAGCCCAACATACAAATAGCAGACAGGATCAGCATGAACGGCAGGAATTGTTTGGTATTTTTGCCGTCGGCGTAGTAGGAAACCAGCGTTTTACCCACGCCGTAAGTGATGGAGAAACCCAGGCCGATCATCCCCAGCTGCGTCATGCTCAACCCGTAGGTCGAGATCATGTCGTTCTGTGCGATGTTGAAGTTCTTGCGAATCAGGTACATCGTCAGGTAGCCAATAAAGACCACCAGATAGGATTGCATGAACGGTTTGAACCACATTTTACGCCGCACTTCGAGCGGAAGATCCAGGGTCGGCTTGCGAACCTGGTTTAAGAAAGCCAGCATGGGTTACTCCTGATTTCCCTTCATACTTCAGGCCGCAGGTGCCTTAGCTGCTCGCGTTCCTGCAACTTGAACTATTTTGGGAAAGAATTAACGAATGATGGCATTGTAAAAACCTGCAGCAAATCAGGCTTGAGATAGCGTCCAGGCAAAACCAGGAAAATTTCTTAGTTTTGCCGGATATGAGGTAGAAAAGTGAGATGCATCACGCTTCGCGTGGTGCCTGGGCGTTCAAAAAGGGCAGTAACAACAGTGCCGAAACCCCGGCAGCAATGGCGATAACCACGAAAAAACCACTCCAGTGCCAGGTATCCAGCACTTTCGCCAGCGGCCAACCGGCAAGCGACGCCCCCAGATAAGCAAACAAGCCGACAAACCCCGTCGCCGCACCTGCCGCCTCTTTGTGAGAACACTCTGCCGCCGCCATACCAATTAACATCTGCGGGCCAAAGACAAAAAAACCAATGGTGAAGAAGCAGGTTGCCTGCATCACGTAGCTGGCAAATGGCATCAACCACAGCGAGCCAACGGAGAGCAAAATCCCCGCAGCAAAAATCAAATTCATCGGCCCACGGTTGCCGTTAAACAGTTTGTCCGAGCCCCAACCGGCTACCAGCGCACCGATAAACCCGCCCAGTTCAAACATCGTTACTGCCGTATTCGCCGTGACCAGATCGACGCCCAGCGTCTCGGACATATACAGGTTGCCCCAGTCGTTGATCGCCGCACGAACCACATAGACCAGCACATAACAGAACGAAAGCAGCCAGATATACGGATTCAACAACACATATTTGGTGAGGATCTCTTTACGCGTCAGCCCCGCCCCTTCTTGTTGTTGGGCGATTTCCAGCGCATCGTGTCGCCATTCTCCGACCGCCGGTAAACCTAACGCCTGCGGGCGATCGCGCAGCCGCCAACAAAGAAAAATCCCCACGACTATCGCCATACAACCGGCAATCATCATCCCGGCACGCCAGCCGTAATGCAGCGCGCTCGCTGCCATCACAATGGGAATGAGCGCACCGCCGACGTTATGCGCCGTATTCCATAGCGCCCACCAACCGCCGCGCTCGGTACGAGAATACCAAGCAGTCAACAGACGCGCACAAACCGGCGAACCCCAGCCCTGGAAAAAGGCGTTCAGCACCCACAGCACGGCAAACGCCCACAACGAGGTGGAGAAGCCAAACAGAATGTTGATGATGCCAGTGGCGATAAGCCCAATCCCCATAAAATAACGGGCATTAGAGCGGTCACTGACAATGCCGGAGACAAATTTCGATACGCCGTAGGTAATGTAAAACAGCGTTGCTAACAGGCCGATATCGCTACGGCTGAGCACGCCATTGGCAAGGATTTCTGGTACGGCGGCGTTAAAACTTTTACGCGTGAAGTAAAACAGCGCATAGCCCAGCCAGATGGTCAGCAAAATATGCCGACGCCAGTAGCGGTAGCGAGCATCAATTTCACTTTTATCGCTGATCAGCGGTGCGTCGGCAGGTGCTTTCAGAAACGGCAACATCATCACGCCTTAAACATAACGTTGAGGTAGAGAAACGCTGACACGCGTGCCGTGCAGGCAGGAAATGGTCAATGTGCCGCCCAGCGCCGTTACGCGCTCGCGCATTCCGGTCAAGCCAAAACCTTGCTGCCCGGAACCTGGCGGCAGACCACTACCATCATCTTCAATCACCAGCATTAAACGCTCATCCTGCTGCCAGCCTTGCAGGATAACCGCACTGGCATCTGCATGTTTCACAATGTTGTTCAGCCCCTCCTGGCAGATACGAAATAGGGTTACGCGCTGGTTCTCACTTAGCGCTGATTCATCTATCCACCATTCGAGATGACTGACAATGCCGCGCCCTTCCAGCTCCATTTCCCGCATCAATGAACGGATGGCCTGCTCCAGGGTCAGATCATCCAACTGGCGCGGACGTAACCGCCCTAACAAGCGGCGAACCGCGTCGTAAACGCCCAGCGACAGTTGTTCGATGAGCTGTCCGCTCTGTTTCACACTGGCGTTATCCGCCGCCAGCCGCTGGACAATGCCAGCCTGAGTACGAATGGCAGTGATGGTCTGGCCGATATCATCGTGCAGTTCACGCGCTACGTCGCGACGCACACTCTCTTCGGTTTCAAGCAACCGCTCGGCAAGATGTTGATTACGCGCCAGTTCCTTTTGCAGCGACTGGTTAAGTTCACGCAACCGCTGGATACCTGCGCCCAGTAACAGGCCAGTGAGGCTTTGCACCAGCAGCGAAAGCAATAAATCGACCGGATGATCGCGCCAGGTCTGACTGGCGATCAGCGCGATGGCGTTCATCAGCGTCGCAATCAGCGCCCCTTGCCAGCCATAATGCCAGGCCAGGGCGATAATCGGCAGCGCCAGACAAAACGGGGTAAAGCGCGAGAGTTCGTTCGGCAGCCCCAGTTGCAACCACAGGCTGATAACAAACAACAGCAAATACCAGACCAGATGCCGCCCACGCCAGTTGATCGGCTGGGAAACCAGCGATGGCCCCAGCGGCAGCCAGGTGTTATTCGCCAGATAGTGCCAGAACACCAGGCAAATGGGGGCCAGCGTCAGGCCGCCGGTTAAGGTCATCAGTAGGGCGTTCCAGGGCTCGTTTCCGTACCCATGCCAAAGCCAGGGTGATGACTGTAATAACGCCGCCGCCGTCAGTGCCGCGCCCTGTAACAGCAACGTGCGCCAGTCGCGCTGGTGGCGATAACGGGAAATCAACGCCACAGGAAGTAACGTCAGCAAACTACCGATCATCAATAACGGATCATGCGTTAACCCAACCGCCTGCGTCAGCCAGTAAATCAGCAGCCATTCTGCGCCCATCAGCACCAGCCAGTATCTGCGCGGGCATTGCAACATCAGCCCCAGTCGCAGACCGAACGGAAACAGCAATACCGCCAGATCCGGTCGTACAACCAGGTGCAGGCTGATACTCCACAGGCAAAACCATGCGGCAGAGAAGATAAAAAAGCAGGAAACTACAGTATTTAAGCGGGAGAAAAATGTCTTCATCACCAGCCATCAAACATGCGCCGCGCCAGTTCAACGTCGTTGCTGACGCCCAGTTTTTCCATCAGATTGGCACGATGTACATGCACAGTTTTTGGCGACAACCCCAGTTCGGCGGCAATCTCTTTCACCGCCATCCCTTGCGCCAGTTTTTCTGCCACCTGGCGTTCGCGTTTGGTTAGCGGGTCCTGACGGCCCGATGCCAGTTTAATCGCGATATCCGGCGTCAGATAACAGCCGCCAGTTGCAACCGTATGCACGGCAGCGATCAGCTCGTCCGGGCTACAGCGTTTAGAGAGAAAGCCGCGCGCCCCCGCGTTAAGCGCCTGTTCAATCAGCGCCGGACTGTCGTGAACGGAGAGCATAATTGTCGCCATACCTTTCGGTAGCTGGCTTAGCAGCTCCAGACCGGAGATATCCGGCATGGAGATATCGCAAATACACACCTGCACACCGCGCCCAGGTAAGCCAGTCAGCGCCTCACGCCCGGAACCAAACTCGGCAACTACCTGCAAATCAGGTTCCAGCCCCAGCAGCTGCGCAAAGCCGGAGCGGACGATAAGGTGATCGTCTATAAGGGCAACGGTTATCATGGTCTTGTCCTGGCGGGTAAAAAAACGCGCTTACCTTAACGATAAGCGCGCCACTGTTCAAGCCTTGAGCGGTTACTGAAAAAATACGGCTATCTTGTTAAACATTGTCGGGTCGGACTGATTACGCTGCACTTTCACCACATCCTCCAGTTTGTCTATCTGGCTTATCATTTGTTCCAGTCGCTGATCGTCATTGACCAGTAGCCAGATGTGGCTTTTGTCGCTGTTCTGAATCGGCAGACAAAGAATGCCTTCGACGTTAAAAGCACGACGGGCAAAAAGCCCACACACGTGGGTCATTACACCGGGATGGTTGCGAACGGTGAGTTCCAGAATCACGTTGTCATGAGTTGTGTTTTGCATGGCTTATTCCCCCACCATTTCAGTATTTGCCGCGCCTGGCGGCACCATTGGGTACACTTTTTCTTCGGCATCAATGCGCACATGGATCAGCGCCGGACCAGGGCGATTGATAATTTCCTGTAATGCCGCCTGCGGATCGGTTTCATTATTCAAATCACAGGTTTCGAGGCCGAACCCGGCAGCGATTTGCATAAAATTGATTTTTCCCGGATAGGTGGCCGCAAAAACACCCTGCGTGTAGAACAGACTCTGTTGCTGATGCACCAGCCCCAGTGCTTCGTTATTCATCAGGATGATTTTGACATCCAGCTGGTTTTCACTGGCGGTCGCCATCTCCTGAATATTCATCATCAGGCTACCGTCGCCGGAGAAACACAACACTTTGCGATCTGGGTTAGCCAGCGCCGCACCTATCGCTGCGGGTAAACCGAAGCCCATCGTTCCCAGCCCACCAGAAGTCAGCCACTGACGTGGTCGATTGAGCGGATAAGCCTGCGCCGTCCACATCTGATGCTGACCCACGTCGGTGGTGATAATCGCGTTGTCATCGACACAGGCGGCAACGGCATTAATCAGCCCGTAATGTGTTAATGGATCGCACGCTTTCGGGATAGGACACGGGAACTCGCGCTGTAAATCCGCCACCAGTTGGTGCCACTCTGCACGCGGCTGGGCTTCCACCTGCGGGATCAGCTGCGCCAGCACATCATCAACATCCGCCTGAATCGCCACGTGCGGTTGCTTAACTTTACCCAGCTCCGCGCGATCGATATCCACATGAATAATTTTGGCGTTCGGGCAGAACTCTTCCGTTTTGCCAATTGCCCGGTCATCAAAACGCGCACCGAGAACAATCAGCAGGTCCGCCTCCTGCAAGATATAGTTGGTGCTGCGCACGCCGTGCATCCCCAGCATGCCCAGCGACAGCGGATGTGCTTTTGGCAACATGCCCAGCGCCATTAAGGTCATGGTGGTGGGCAGCTGCGCTTTCTCAGCCAGTTCACGCACCCGCGCGGGCGCGTTAATGACACCGCCCCCCAGATAAAGCACCGGGCGTTTGGCGGCGTTAATCATTGCCGCAGCGTCACGAATACTTTCTTCGCTAAAGGCGGGCGCGGCGGCTTTTTCTGCCGCCGCGGGCTGTTCTTCAATTTCAAAAACCGCCGTTTGCACATCCTTAGGAATGTCTATCCACACCGGGCCAGGGCGGCCTGATTGCGCAATGCGGAAGGCATCGCTCATGACCTGCGGGAGTTCTTCGATATGTCTGACCAGATAGTTGTGTTTGGTGATGGGGATAGAGATGCCGTAGGTGTCCACTTCCTGGAAGGCGTCGGTGCCGATCATCGAGGCGGGAACCTGGCCGGTGATGCAAATCAGCGGAATGGAGTCCAGCCGCGCATCGGCAATGGCGGTCACCAGGTTAGTCGCACCCGGTCCGCTACAGGCCATACAGACCGCAGGTTTGCCGTCGGTACGCGCCATTCCCTGGGCGATAAAGCCCGCGCCCTGTTCATGACGGGCCAGAATATGGCGGATTTGCGTGCTTTGGCTTAAGGCGTCGTAAACAGGGAGAATCGAACCGCCCGGAATCCCCGTCACAATCTTAATACCCTGCTGTTCCAGGAAATGAACGATAAATTCTGCGCCGGTAAAACGCTTACGTGTCGATGTTGTGCCCGAACTTGCCATGCTCCAGTCCTTTTCTTCTGGGCCGACTTTCCGGGAGGTGTTTAAACGAAAAACCCCGCCCGGTTTGCGCCGGCGGGGTTTTGGAATCGTGTGTTGTTCCAGTCCCTACGGCGCATTGCCGACGACCACCACCACACGCACGACGACCACTGCGGCGGATGGCGCAGTTGGTAGTAGTTTTGCGTTGAGCATGGAAGTAGTCATTGGGGACCTTGTTGGTTTTGTGTTTAACAATATTTATACAAGCACAGCTTTACAGGGGAGACAATGGAAAATTTTTCATCAAGGAATAATTGGGGGGTTGATCACGTTTTGTACTGAAATGCAGGTAACAAAAAACCCCGCCGGAGCGAGGTTTTGTCAGCAGCCCGCGGCTGGTAACCGCAAAGCACACTGTGTTATGTCAACAAGCACAACGTTTCTTCTGAAGAAGCTGCGTGCGCAACAGCTGGCAACAGGCAGCGGAAAGGTACGTCAGCTGGCAGTGCTCCTGAACCACAGGAGACGCGTATGAGCCTGGTGGATATTGCCATTCTTATCCTCAAACTCATTGTTGCTGCACTGCAACTGCTTGATGCTGTTCTGAAATACCCGAAGTAATTCAGATTCAAGTCGCACCAAAGGGGAGCGGGAAACCGCTCCCCTTTCATATTCTGCTGGCAGATTGGTGTCGTATGCGATGCTGACACATCTTTCCGACCTACAGTATTTATTTAAGCTAAAGTCCCTTCCGGCAACATTTATTGCCGCTGTTGTTTATATTTTCTGCCGTTTTGTTATTCATCATTCCGTATATATATCTGGCTAACATTTATCAATGTGATAGATTCCTCTCCTGCATTTATTCGAATGCGTAGTAACTTATTCTAAATATATTTTTAAAAGCGTCCGTGATAATGAAAAGGCATAGAAACGTCAATTTATTATTGATGTTGGTATTACTCGTGGCCGTCGGTCAGATGGCACAAACTATTTATATTCCTGCTATTGCCGATATGGCACAAGATCTCAACGTCCGTGAAGGGGCGGTGCAGAGCGTAATGGGCGCTTATCTGCTGACCTACGGTATCTCACAACTATTTTATGGCCCAATTTCCGACAGAGTGGGACGCCGCCCGGTGATCCTCGTCGGAATGTCCATTTTTATGTTGGCGACACTGGTGGCAGTCACCACTTCCAGCCTGACGGTGTTAATTGCCGCCAGTGCGATTCAGGGGATGGGGACCGGGGTCGGCGGCGTAATGGCGCGTACATTGCCGCGTGATTTATATGAACGGACACAGCTTCGTCACGCTAATAGCATGTTAAATATGGGGATTCTCGTAAGTCCGTTGCTCGCACCACTCATTGGCGGCCTGCTGAATACCCTGTGGAGCTGGCGGGCCTGTTATCTGTTTTTGCTGGTGCTTTGTGCCAGTGTGACGTTCAGCATGGCGCGCTGGATGCCGGAAACACGCCCTGTCGATGCGCCGCGTACGCGCCTGCTCACCAGTTATAAAACACTCTTTGGCAATGGCAGCTTTAACTGCTATTTGCTGATGTTAATTGGTGGTCTGGCAGGGATTGCCGCTTTCGAAGCCTGTTCCGGTGTGTTGATGGGGGCAGTGTTAGGGTTGAGCAGCATGACAGTCAGTATTTTGTTTATTCTGCCAATTCCAGCGGCATTCTTCGGCGCATGGTTTGCTGGTCGACCGAATAAACGTTTCTCTACGTTAATGTGGCAGTCGGTTATCTGTTGCCTGTTGGCAGGAATGATGATGTGGATCCCCGGCTGGTTTAGCGTGATGAATGTCTGGACGTTGCTCGTTCCCGCCGCGCTGTTCTTTTTCGGTGCCGGGATGCTGTTTCCGCTGGCAACCAGCGGCGCAATGGAGCCATTCCCCTTCCTTGCTGGCACGGCTGGTGCGCTGGTCGGCGGCCTGCAAAACATTGGTTCCGGCGTGCTGGCGTCGCTCTCCGCGATGCTGCCGCAAACCGGTCAGGGCAGCCTGGGGTTGTTGATGACCTTAATGGGATTGTTGATCGTGCTGTGCTGGCTACCGCTGGCGACGCGGATGTCGCATCAGGGGCAGCCTGTTTAAGCTCACGTCACCGCAGCATCGTCATCAACTCCATAGGAGAACGATGCTGCTTTATCAGGTCACGCATCACCCGCATGTGCGGCGCAGAGTGGGAATAAAAAGCTTGATAGCCAACACAAAGCACGTTGCCAGGAGAATCCTCCTGGGAATGTCGGCACAAGCGACGCCAGTCGCACACCTGACACTCCCGCCGAAGTTGTACGTTTTCGCTCCCGCACCATTTTTGCAGCGTGGCGTCAAAAAGTTCGACTGATATACGACCAATATCTGCACGCACCCAACGCTCGAACAGAGCGATTAAAAATTGCCCCCACAGTTCAGCCGTCACCGAAGAAGCTGTCAGCTCGCCCCGGTCATCAAATTCTATATGGGGAATAAGTTGCACGGAGCGAAGACCCCGCTGTTTGAAATTCTGATAAAAATCGGCAGGTTGTAGCGCATCTTTATACTCTACAACCAGTTTATGCCTGTCCTCTTCAGCATTTACAACCTGACTTCCTGTCATGCGACTCTCTCAATCAATACGATTAGTTGATGTATATGCGTTACAGCAAACAGTATTGCAAGAAATAACACCGCGAGGGAGATCATAAATTTGTCACGGATGACGTTAAATTGAGAAAAATCACTATTAGTCACATCCATTAAATTACGATTACGGGTATAGCGCCAAAGTATTAATGCCACAATGGCGAGGATGCCAATAGAAATCCAGAACAACGCGCCGGCCTGATGCCAGTTGTGTTTAATTGCCAGCGCCATCAGCGCGCCATAACCCAGCATGGTGCGAAACCACGCCAACGATGTCCGTTCTGGCTGAAGTCCGGGATCAGCAATGCGTCTGGCTTTGCGACTATCCGGCATACAGCACCAGCCCCATGACTATTACCGCTACGATCATCAATATTAAGCTGATGATTAATAAGCTGTTGGTATAGGGTAAGTCCTCTTTCAGACGCATCGCTTTTTCATTGCGTAACCAGCGCAGATAGCCATACATCGCTAATCCGCCGGAAAACAGGCATAACAATAACGCCAGCAGCTCACGAATGACGGGCGTGGCGAAGTCTGGCGCAAGTTGATCCAACCCGACGCCCGCCGCCAGAAATCCCAACGCGGTACGGATCCATGCCAGAAATGTACGTTCATTAGCCAACGAAAAGCGGTAATCAGGCGCTTCTCCAAGGCGGGAAATTTTCATTGTTGCTCCTTTGCACTTTCACTAACGCTCTACCTTTAGCGGTTATTTTTAAGAATTTCGTCCACCCGTTTCCTGATATGCTTTTGCCATCCACTACAAGGAGGTCTGATGGGTATCATAGCGCAAAATAAAAGCAGTTCACTGGGCATGCTGTTCGGTGCCATCGCTTTATTGATGGGTATTATCCACTTTTCATTCGGCCCTTTTGCCGCGCCACCACCAACGCTGGAAAGCATCGTGGCGGACAAAACGGCTGAAATTAAAAGAGGTCTTCTCGCCGGAATAAAAGGTGAAAAAATTACTACGGTAGAGAAAAAAGAGACGGTTGATGTCGATAAAATCCTCGATCAAGGCGGTATCGCACTGGCCATTGCCGCGCTACTCTGCGCATTTGTTGGCGGTATGCGTAAGGAAAATCGCTGGGGCATTCGAGGTGCACTGGTATTTGGCGGCGGGACGCTGGCTTTCCATACCTTGCTTTTTGGTATCGGCATCGTGTGCAGCATTTTGCTGATATTCCTTATCTTTTCCTTCCTGACCGGCGGTTCACTGGTTTAAGCAACGCGGTAATGTTCAGAAATGCATTGTGAATGCCAGGTGGAGAACCATTTATGGCGACTCCACCCGGAAAAGCGTTAGCCGATACTCCAGAAAAGCACCGCCAGTAACTGTGGTGTGATAATGCGCAGGAACATAACTAACGGATACACCGTGGCGTAAGAGAGCGCTGCCGCGCCACTGGTAGGATGAAGATTATTGGCAAACGCCAGTGCCGGAGGATCGGTCATTGAACCCGCGAGCATCCCGCACATCGTGAGATAATTCATTTTGACTAACATCCGCGCCAGAATGCCAGCCGTGATCAGCGGAATTGCAGTAATCAATGCGCCATAGCCTATCCAGCTTAACCCTTCGCCATCCACCAGTGTATGGATAAAATCGCCGCCGGATTTCAGGCCAACTACCGAGAGAAACAGTACGATACCCAGTTCGCGCAGCGCCAGGTTGGCACTTGGCGGCATAAACCAGTAAAGCTTACCAATGCTGCCGATACGCCCGAGGATCAGCGCCATAATCAGCGGACCACCCGCCAGCCCCAACTTCAACGCAGCCGGGAATCCAGGCACAAACACCGGAATGGAACCCAACAATACGCCAAGCCCAATACCAATAAACACCGGTAACATTTGTACCTGTTGCAATTTTTGCTGCGCATTACCTAATACATTAGCAACGGCATCAATCGCGGACGGGCGTCCAACCAGGTTGAGAATATCGCCAAATTGCAGGCTAATATCGCTACTTGCAACTAATTCAACGCCAGCACGGTTCAGGCGCGAAATAACGACGTCATAGCGCTCCTTAAAGTGCAGGTCGCGAATACGTTTACCAAGCACATTCTCATTGGTGACCACCACGCGTTCGACGCGCAGATCGGTGCCTTTCGTCGACAGCGAGGTATCCACTTCCTGACCAATCACCAATTGCGCATTATGTAAATCCGCAGGCTGCCCCACCAGATGAAGCAAATCGCCCAACTGAATAATGGTTTCCGGAGAAGGTACTTTGAGGGTTTCCTCTCGTTTCAATCGCGAGCAGATAACTTTATCACCATTGAGAATCGGTACATCTTTAATCGCTAAATTATGTAAGTTAGGGTTATCAACACGGATGTTAATGGTCCTGATCAGCACGCTACCGTTAGTCCGCGTGGACTCGTGTCGCAACGCCTCAGTCTCAACATTGACGCGGAAAATAACCCGCAGCATCCACATAGTGAACAAAATGCCGCAAATGCCAAATGGATACGCCATCGCATAGCTCATCCCCATCTGATCGACCATCTCCATCGGTGTCCCCAGGTCGCGTAAGATCTGCTGACCTGCACCCAGCGCTGGTGTATTGGTGACCGCGCCGGAGAAAATCCCCAGTACCACGGGAAGTGGAATATCGAAAAGTTTATGCAGGATGGCGGTGACCAGACCACCGAGGATGACAACCAAAACAGCAAACAAATTGAGGCGTAATCCGGAGACACGCAACGAGGCAAAGAAGCCCGGCCCCACCTGAATACCGATAGTATAAACGAACAGGATCAGACCAAATTCCTGGATAACATGCAGCATGTCGCTGCTTAATGTCATCCCCGCCTGTGAAACAAAATGGCCGACGATGATCCCACCGAACAGCACGCCGCCAATGCCCAATCCAACACCGCGAAACTTGACGTTGCCGATAAACAACCCGACGACCGCCACCAAAGCCAGAATACTGACCGTTAATGCTATATCACTCATCGTCCATTTCTCTTGAAATAACATTTTAATTGCTACGGATTATGGCTGAATCGGTGAAGCAGATTTGCCTTATGGCGCACATTATCACGGTAAAGAAAGTGCCGGAACATCTTAAATTGGCGAAAATTAAAACATTGTTGAAGATTGCAGGCAAAAAAAGCCCCACCAAACTGGCGGGGCAAAGAGAATAGCTAATTAGCTATTTAACGCGGGACGTTCGCTGATAGCGATACGCTGCGCTGCGCTGGGTTCAGGCTCATTACGAATTAAATCAATATGCAGTAAACCATTAACGAAGGTTGCGCCAGAGACTTCCATATTTTCAGCCAGCGTAAAGCTCAGGCTAAACGGCTGATTCATAAGCCCTTGATGCAGCCATTTCTTCTCTTCTTTTGGCTGCTCCGGCGTGCCTTTTACGCTCAGGCGCGTTCCTTCCAGTTGAATATCTAAATCTTCCTGACGAAAACCTGCCAGCGCAAGGGTAATGCGGTAGTGGTTATCGTCGCTTTTCTCAATGTTGTACGGCGGGAAACTCTGGCTTTCACCGGCGTTTTGCAGTGCGTTGGCCAGTTTGTCAAAACCGATCCATTGACGCATCAGTGGGGATAAATCGAAGTTACGCATAGTCATTTCTCCTTCTAAGAAGCGAGTAAGTACCTGCAAATCCGAAGATTCGCATATGCTCCCTGACGGCGAGCATCAAATGTCAGGCCGCGCACTGCGGCCTTAGAGAATTAGTTGATTTCGATACGGCGCGGTTTTTTCGCTTCAGGAATCACGCGTTCGAGATCGATATACAGCAGACCGTTCACCAGGTTAGCGCCACGAACATGAATGTTCTCAGCTAACTGGAATTTACGTTCAAAGTTGCGTTCAGCGATGCCCTGGTACAGGTAGGTGCGCTCTTTTTGTTCGTCGGCGTGAGCACCTTTCACTACCAGCAGATTGTCCTGGGCGGTAATTTCCAGTTCACTTTCGGCAAAGCCAGCCACCGCGATAGCAATGCGGTAATGGTTTTCGTCTACCAGTTCAACATTGTACGGAGGGTAGCCGCCATTACTCTGGCTCTGGTTGTTTTCTAAGTGGTTAAACAAACGATCAAATCCAATAGCAGAACGGTAAAGCGGGGATAAATCAAAGTTACGCATAATTAATAGCTCCTGAAATCAGCGAGAATGTAAGACCTTCCACAATGGACAGGTCGGATAGCCAGAACACCCATCAGGCGTGTTCTCATTGGCTACGGTATAAAAATGGGTCTGGATATGCACTTTTCAAGTCTTTTCGACGGACTTTTTTTTGCAGTTTGTGGTCTATTGCATAGACTGGGGGGCAGCACGAAACGTTAAAGTGCGATAGCCGCCACAGTGCGACATGATGATGATGTTATTTTCAGCAAGGGATCGCTATAACACATCATGCCAACACCAACGATCAACAGATGAATTTATTATGATAAGAAATGTGTTGTTAGCGCTCATGATATGCAGCGGAATGACGTTACTCGGAGGATGCTCCAGCGTAATGTCCCATACCGGGGGGAAGGAGGGAACGTATCCCGGCACCCGCGCCAGTGCCACCATGATTGGTGATGACACAACAAACTGGGGAACCAAATCGCTGGCAATTCTCGATATGCCATTTACCGCAGTCATGGATACGCTACTTCTGCCATGGGATGCGTTCCGCAAAGACAGTTCAGTGCGCTCGCGCGTGGAAAAAAGCGAAGCCGACGCGCAAGCCATCAATGCCGTCATTCCACCAGCCAGAATGCCCGTGAACTGATTTAGCGGCCAGTTTTGGTTATCCACAACTGGCCGGCTTCCATCCACGCCAGCCATTGACCATCCGGCGAGAAGACCACCGCGTCCGCTGAAGGTGAGTTGGCGTGATTTTCGGTTAAATACTCAACTTCGCCGCTTTGCGCGTGTACGCAGACAATACGGTTATCCAGCACAACGCCCAGCCATTCTCCCGATGGATGCCAGTTGAATGCTGACTGAATACCCGTTTTGTTATGTGTTAACTGGCGCGGTTCGCCCCCCTGTGGCGAGATAAGCCACAGTTGCACAATGCCGTTATCATCACGCATTAAAAACGCGATTTGCGTTCCTTGTGGGTTACACCGCACCCAGTGGCGCGGGACGTTGACTAACCCCGGGTAATTACGATGGTGCGTAAAGGTTAAACGTCGCTGCACGACGCCACGCGGTGGCGCGGGCAGAGTTGATTCCGTTCCGCTTAACGGCGCGTCGCCCGGCAATTTCCAGCCGTTTTCATCTTGCGGCAATTCAACAATAAACAGCTCCGGCACTTTCTCGCCCTTTTGCGAAAGCGTATCGCCAATAAACGCCAGAGCGTGGTTTCCTACCCATCCTTCTTCATAAGCACGATTGATTTCATCACTGCCAGGCTGCGGCGTGGGCGTTGTTTTACTCACCAGCACGCACCAGTGGCTACCGCTGTATTCACGCGGATGCTGCTTTTGCACATTGACCGGACCAAACGGCGCTGCCACCCCGACGTTTCGCAAATCCAGCGCGGGATCGCGTTCATGCAGCACGTGGTCGTTATAGGTAAAACTCACCATTTCACCGTTTGGGCTAAAGACATGTACATGACTGCCGCCGCGTAACGCCCCTGGAGTGTACGGAACGGTAATATCCATTGCATCGAGATTGCTCACCTTGCCGCTTTCAGCAATCACTCCGCGCCGGTGATGGAAGTCGTAATGCCATGTTTCATCAGGATTTTCAGGTCCGTGGATAAAGACATACTTCTCTGACTTCGGATGAACGGTCACCACGCCGACATGCGCGCCCTGTGACGCGCGGTAGATAACCTCGACCTCGCCGGTATGGATATTCACACGCTCAATGGTTTCACCGGTAAACGACGCGCCAGAAGGACGCACGTCAAATACCAGCCACTGGCTGTCGGGCGTCCAGGTATTGGTATTGGTGAGCAGGTGATTACGGGGAGCAAAGGTTATCTGTTTCATGGCGCGGTCCTGATACAAAACGGTTCCCGCCATCATACTTCACAAGGACTTCACTTTCAGACAATAGTCTTTTGCCATCGTGATGAATGTGAGTGAAAAGATGGAACATTTTGACGTGGCGATTATTGGCCTCGGCCCGGCAGGGTTGGCGTTGGCGCGAAAGTTAGCAGGCAAAATGCAGGTGATCGCGCTGGATAAAAAGCACCAGCATGGGACTGAAGGTTTCAGCAAACCTTGTGGCGGTCTGCTGGCACCGGACGCGCAGCGATCTTTTATTCGCGATGGACTGACGCTTCCTGTCGATGTGATCGCCAACCCGCAGATTTTCAGCGTCAAAACCGTCGACGTCGCCGCATCGCTCACGCGTAACTACCAGCGAAGCTATATCAATATTAATCGCCACGCTTTCGACTTGTGGATGAAATCGCTGATCCCCGCCAGCGTTGAGGTTTATCACGATAGCCTGTGCCGGAAAATCTGGCGTGAGGATGACAAATGGCATGTCATTTTTCGTGCAGACGGCTGGGAGCAGCATATTACTGCCCGCTATCTGGTCGGTGCCGATGGTGCCAACTCGATGGTGCGGCGACATCTCTACCCGGGCCATCAAATTCGTAAATATGTCGCTATCCAGCAGTGGTTCGCAGAGAAACATCCTGTGCCGTTCTACTCCTGCATCTTTGATAATGCGATAACTGACTGTTATTCATGGAGTATCAGCAAAGACGGTTATTTTATCTTTGGCGGTGCCTATCCGATGAAAGACGGTCAGACACGTTTCACGGCGCTGAAAGAGAAAATGAGCGCCTTTCAGTTCCAGTTTGGTAAGGCGGTGAAAAGCGAAAAATGCACGGTGCTGTTTCCCTCACGCTGGCAGGATTTTGTCTGCGGTAAGGACAACGCCTTTCTGATTGGTGAAGCGGCGGGATTTATCAGCGCCAGCTCGCTGGAGGGGATTAGCTATGCGCTGGATAGTGCAGACATTCTGCGTTCGGTGTTACTGAAGCAGCCGGAGAAGAGCAACGCCGCCTACTGGCGCGCCACCCGCAAACTGCGTTTAAAACTCTTCGGCAAGATAGTAAAAAGCCGATGCCTGACCGCACCGGCTTTAAGAAAGTGGATTATGCGCAGTGGTGTGGCGCATATTCCGTCTAATTTGAATAATGGATAAAATCACATCATCCATTTTAGTGGCATTAAGACGATATCAGGGAACAATACCAGTAAAAACATCACTGCAGCTTCTGCCAGTAAAAAAGGTAAAACACCTTTTATTAATTTCTCAATCGGTATTTTACCAACACCACTAACAACATTGAGAATTGAACCAACTGGCGGTGTTAATAATCCAATTGACACGTTCATGATAAATAACACCCCGAAATATACGGGATCAATATGTGCCATTTTCAATACTGGCATTAAAATGGGTGTTAGCACCAGAACAGTTGGTGTTAAATCCATAGCAGAACCAATCGCCAGAATCAGCAACATTAGGGTGAATGTGAGTAGTATTCGATTGTCCATTACCGGCTCAAGAATCTCTATCAATTGAAGAGGAATATTGGCCGCCGTAATAAGCCAGGCTGAGAGGGATGCTGCACAAACAAGGAACATAACAATCGATGTTGTTTTTGCTGCATTTAAAAATAAGGCGTAGAGATCTTTGATTGTGATCTCACGATAAATGACCATTCCAACAAATAAGGAGTACGCTGCCGCTATTATTGCTGCCTCAGTTGGAGAAAAAACTCCCAAGCGTAATCCACCGATGATAATAACAGGTAATAATAATGCCAAAAATCCTTTAGCAATAATACGCCACCTTTTTTTCATCGGAACTCTGGCGGCAGGCTCTACATTTTCATTTTTAACCCCAAAAAATTTCCAGGTTAACACTAATGCAACCGCCATTAAGATACCGGGGACAATTCCTGCCATAAAAAGTTTTGTAATAGAAACCTGCCCACTTACACCATACAAAATCATAGGTATTGATGGTGGAACAATAGTCGCAATAATACCACTACAACCAATTAATCCACCTGAGCGATTTGTGTTATAACCAGATGATTTCATCAGGGGTAATAGCATCGCTGTCAATGCTGCCGTATCTGCAACTGCTGACCCTGATAATGCGCCCATGATTAAGCCGGTAAAAATAACAACATATCCTAATCCACCACGAATATGACCAACACAAGCACTGGCTATTTCAATAATTCTCCGAGTTATTCCTCCATGGTTCATAAACTCGCCAGCTAACATAAAAAAGGGTACGGCCAGTAACGGGAAACTATTGGCACCATCCCACATATTTTGCATAACAATTTGTGGGTCGGTAAAGCCGAGCCAGTACATTAGAATAATACCACAGGCCATTAACGCAAATGCTATAGGTAATCCGAGTGCTATCAAACTCAGCAGAGAACCGACAAATATCAAAATAGTCATATTATTCTCTCACATGATATAATTTTCATCCCAGTGAATTTACATTCCGATAAAGCGACAGATACAAGTGCGCAGATTAATTTACCGAAGCAAATTATTAGGGTGAATGAAATTTGCCAACATACATATAACATTAAGTGTCGTTGGCGCAAGTTGCTCATAATTATTAAAAACACGTTATAGACTTACATCTATATCTTTTTCTGTTAATTTTCCAGAAAAAATTGCATCAGATTACCAGCAGCATTAAACAGCATGGCAAGACCTGAAATATAGCTAACGCCATAGACAAAAATCATACTAATCATCATTACTGGAGATAAATTAAAAAACAATATCTCATGCTGCAGTAACGTACTGTAGAACATATATCCAGCACAGATTATTATTATTATCTGACAAATGACCCAACACGTCATTTTTCCCAAGAGAGATAACCTTGCAGTAATGATGTTTACATTGATATGTGTTTTTTCTCTCAATGCAATTACGGCACCAATAAATGTCATCCAGACAAAAAGAAAACGGGGCAACTCCTCAGCAATATCAATAGAATCATTAAAAATGAAACGCATCAT
This sequence comes from Escherichia sp. E2562, assembly GCF_005781075.1. Lineage (NCBI taxonomy): Bacteria > Pseudomonadati > Pseudomonadota > Gammaproteobacteria > Enterobacterales > Enterobacteriaceae > Escherichia > Escherichia sp. E2562. The sequence goes on from NZ_VATM01000010.1 coordinate 128,108, forward strand.
GACATTTATAAAAATAAGAAGAAACATCACAACCATACAAGCAACAAGAATAAAATCCATAAAGGCATAAAAAAAATCATTGAGTTTTTTTAGCACTGATAACATAAATCCTCCATGAATATCATTAACTTATTCAGCAATGAAATATATACACCCAGGTAATTTCGTCAGAAAATTACCTGGATATCGGATCGTTAATGATTTTTTTGTGCTCGAGCTTTCTCAACTTCAGCATAAAACTCTTTAACAAAGGTTTCTCCAACCATTGGAGTATATTTTGCCACTACCGGTTTTACTGCTATACGCAACTTATCTACTTCCTCCGGTGGTAGTGTTACAACCTGAACGCCCGCGTCAGTTAATTTCTTGACAACATCTTTATCAGCTTCACTCATAATATTACGATGAAATTGTTGTACTTCTTTCGCAGATTTTTCAATAACCTGTTGATCTACAGGAGATAATTTATCCCAGAATTTCTTTGAAACTATGATAATACTTGAAGTATAAACGTGATTAGTAATGGTGACGTATTTCTGTACTTCTTGCATTTTATTTGCGTACATATGGATTAGCGGGTTTTCCTGACCATCAATCACCCCCGTTTCAAGAGCAGTGAAGACTTCGGCGAAATCCATAGGCAACGCATTAATCCCCATTGCTTTAAACGTCTCAAGGGCGACCTGGTTTTGCATAACGCGAATTTTCAGCCCCTTCATATCTTCGACTTTATTAATAGGTCGTTTATTATTTGATACTTGCCGGAAACCGGTTTCTACCCATGCAAGGCCAACTAATCCCAACGGTTCAAGAAGTTTGAACAGCCTTTGCCCCATAGCGCCCTGGAAAACATAGTCAACTTCATCCATGTTATTAAAAACAAAAGGGAAATCAAAAATTTGAAGTTCTTTAACTCGACCAGAGATTGGGGCTAAAGAACCATAATAAATTTCCTGTGTTCCGGCCTGAGTCGCACGCAGCATTTTTTCATCGCCACCAAGCACACCACCGGAATAAACCTGAATATTAACTCGACCATCCGTTCCTTTTTTAACCAACTCTGCAAACCTTTCCACCGTTCTGGATTGCGGATGCTCATTTGGCATTGAATGCCCCATTTTAGCTACAAATTCTGCAGCCCACGATGTACTGGAAAAACTGGAAACTAACAGGCAAGAACAAGCAATAGCTTTAATACTTTGCATAAAATTCATTAGATACTCTCCTTTAGATATCGTTAACTTCCTCTAATTACATCTGAGTAATCTCAGTACATCGTCAAACAACAGCCAACATTCCACCATCAACAAAAATCATATGACCATTAACAAAATTTGACGCATCCGCTGCCAGAAATACTGCTGCGCCAATGAGTTCATCTGATTTACCCCAACGCCCTGCAGGTGTTCTTTGACATAACCACTGAGTAAATTCATGATTATTCACCAGCGCCTTATTCATTTCAGTATCAAAATATCCCGGCGCAATACCATTAACCTGAATATTATATTTAGCCAGCTCAGCACACATCCCTCTGGTAAGCATTTTTACCGCACCTTTCGATGCTGCATATGGGATAATGGTTGCTCGTCCTAATTCACTTTGCATCGAACAGATATTTATTATCTTCCCTGATTTACGTTGTATCATATATCTGGCAACGTATTTAGAAAGCATAAAAACAGCTTTTTGATTTACATTAATTATGCTATCCCAATCTGACTCAGGGAACTCTATAAATGGGTGGCGACGCTGAATCCCAGCATTATTAATAAGAATATCAACAGGACCGATTTCATCCTCTATACGCGCTATCTCAGTTTCTATTTGAGAAAAATTCGTCACATCAAAGGGAAAGGAATGAGCAGAAATCCCCATAGAGCATAACTCTAATGCCGTTTTTTCAGCTTTTTCAGCACTGCAATCATTAATAATAATTTCTGTGCCACGCTTACCAAGCCCCTTCGCCAGTAGATAACCGATTCCTTGCGCTGAACCAGTAATCAATGCTCTTTTTCCTGTCAGGTCAAAAATATCCTTTTCCATTTTCGTATCCTTAATTAAAGATAATCTGGACTTTTGCAGAGCGTGTTTTATCAGCAGCTAATCTGATTGCCTCATGAATCTGTAATGCCGGTAATTCAGCTGATATTAACGGGGAGGGATCAATACGCCCAGTTTCAAGCCAACGTACAGCGTTATTAAACTCACTACAAAAACGAAAAGTACCTTTGAGCGTTAACTCCTTTGCAACAATTTGCATTACCGGAACACCTGGCAATCCCCGACTATTACCTACCTGTACAATAATACCTGTTGGTTTAGTGACATGAATAACGCCCTGTAGTGCAGACTCCACACCTGATGCCTCAAAGGAAATATCAAAGAAACCTTTATTGTTCAGATATGGCGACAACAATTCCTCATCAACAGGGTTAATTACTTCATCTGCCCCCATAGTACTGGCCAGACCGCAACTCTTTTCACTTACATCAAATGCAGTAACAGAAAGTGCGCCGCACGCTTTAGCTGCTGCAATAATGAGACATCCGATGGGACCGGCCCCACTTACTAATATATTTTTCCCCACAAGACTTCCGGCTTGATTAATCGCATGTAAAGCAACCGCAAGAGGTTCCGCAAAAACCATAACCTTGTCAGAGCAGTTACAATCATAGGGTACACAGCGCATAGGAGCCACAGATAAATAGTCAGCAAAGCCCCCATGAATATGGGGAGTGCGCATTGCGCTTCCAAAGAAAAGCATATCTGTACAGTGATTACCTTTACCTTCCAGGCAATAATTACAGTGACCACAAGATAGAGACGGATTAATTGCTACCTTTTGTCCAACCATCAAGGTTTGTGATTCACCAAAATCAATTACCGTACCAATAATCTCATGGCCTAATAACATCGGGGGCTGTAATTTTATATCACCAACACCACCATGATAAAAATAATGAATATCTGAACCGCAAATTCCACCACGGTTAATTTTAATAGCAACATGACCTTTTTCAATTGATGTTATTTTTTGTTCAACAACCAGATCCTGTTCACCTTTGATATAACATGCCAGTCCAGTAAATGTTTTTTCCTGATAAGACATAAACCATTCCTTAGTGATATATTCATATTAATTATATTATTAATATGGTTTAGAATATTACCATTCGGCAACACTACCATCGTTATGACGCCACAATGGATTACGCCAGTCTGGGGCATTTTTACTAAAGTTAATGACTTTTTCTTCGTCAATGTCCACACCAAGCCCTGGTTTGGTTAGCAACTTAAAATAACCGCCAACCATATTAAAATCCTCTTTGTTTTTCACAAAATCGAGTAATTCCGCGCCTTTATTGTAGTGAATCCCCATACTCTGCTCCTGAAATACTGCATTCCAGGAGACAAAATCGATATGCAGGCAGGCTGCCAGTGCAATGGGTCCCAGAGGACAATGTGGCGCAATCATTACGTCATAGGCTTCCGCCATACTGGCAATTTTGTAGCACTCGGAAATACCACCGGCGTGGGACAGGTCTGGTTGCAGAATAGAAATACCACCTGCTTCCAGAACGCGTTTGAAATCGAAACGCGAGAACATACGTTCCCCTGCAGCAATCGGAATATGCGTTGCCGCTGCCAGTTTGGGATAATACTCGGCTTGTTCTGCCAGAACAGGTTCTTCAATAAACAGTGGGCGATACGGCTCCAGTTCTTTGATCAACACTTTCGCCATCGGTGCGCTAACGCGACCATGAAAATCAAGACCAAATTCAATTTCATTGCCAAATGCTTCACGGATTTGCGCTACGGTGTTCACCGCGGCATCAATCGCACGGGAATTATCAACCTGCGCCAGTTCTTCACAGCCGTTCAGTTTGAAGGTATCAAAGCCAATCTCACGCAGAGTCTGGATACCGGAGATAACATCTGCCGGACGATCGCCGCCTACCCAGCTATAGGCTTTAATTTTGTCACGAACCGGACCACCTAAAAGTTGTGAAACCGGAGCGTTCAGTACCTTACCTTTAATATCCCACAGCGCCTGGTCAATTCCGGCGATGGCACTCATTAAAATGGGGCCACCGCGATAAAATCCGCCGCGGTACATCACTTGCCATAAATCGTTGAGGCGGGATGGATCCTGACCTATCAGATAATCACCTAGTTCATGTACCGCCGCTTCAACCGTGCGGGCACGGCCTTCAATGACCGGTTCCCCCCAACCTACTACCCCTTCGTCTGTTTCAACTTTGAGGAACATCCAGCGGGGAGGTAAACGATATGTGGTGATATTAGTTATTTTCATTGCACTGCCTCTCAATACACCGTGATAAATAACGCGGCAAGGACGCGCCCTGGTTAGAGGCAGTGCAACACGCTATTACGTAATCTCTTTCAGCCTGCGTGTCGAACTGGCAATCATGCTGAGTGCTGCCTGCTCTGCCGCATCACCGTCCTGATGCCGTATCGCATCGAATAACACTTTATGTTCCAGGAGAGTTTGTGGCATGTTGGCCTCATCCCCTCGCCAGGTTCGTTCAAAAACCGCTCGCTGCAACGAACTGATCGCGATGCTAAGTTGCTGTAACACCGGGTTATGCACCGATTGCAGTACCGCCTCGTGATAGCGAATATCCGCTTCGTTAAACGCCTCGCGATCCTGATTGTTGGCTATCATCTCGTTCAGCGCCGATTCAATCTGCGCCAGATCGCTGGAAGTCGCGCGCTCCGCCGCCCAGCGGGCAATCGCAGGTTCCACCAGATTTCGTACTTCGCTCATTGCACTGATAAGCCGTGGATCGTAGTCGTTTTCCAGCACCCATTGCAGTACGTCAGTGTCGAGGTAATTCCACTGGTTACGTGCTGCCACAAACGCCCCGCGATAACGTTTCATTTCAATCAGCCGCTTCGCCATCAGCGAACGGAACACTTCACGGATGATGTTGCGCGAGGTTGCAAACTCCTCACAGAGTTCCGCCTCGGCCGGAAGCGGTGAGCCAGGCACGTATTTGCCGTGAACGATCTGTTTACCCAGTGTAATGACGATGCGATCGGTTTTATTGAGAGTCATGGAGAGTCCTTGTGCTCTGTATGTTCTTCTCTACTTTACCCCGATCGATGCATAACGCGGCAACTTTGTAGTACCAACGTGATGACATTCGCGTTTGCTGTGCGCGTAATGTAGTACAAATTTATATTGTTGTACTACAATTTAGATCACAAAAAGAACAATACATAAAAAATGACATGCGCCGGGCAGAAATCTGAAAAGGGGTATCAGGCGCTAAACAGGAGGGAAAGAAGAGTATGCTTTCAACGGATTAGCACTCTTGTTTAAAGGATTAATCATGAAGTTGAATTTTAAGGGATTTTTTAAGGCTGCCGGTTTGTGTTCTTTGGCATTTGCGTTGACCGGATGTATCACCGCAGGACTGGTTTTTAATACCGCAAGCCCTTCACATGCCGAGCAATGGCGGTCAGACACGATTAAGGGTTTATCGCTGGCAGAGGATAGTAATGGTACGAAAGGCTTTGTTTTTGTAGGAGAATCGCTGGACTACCTGTTGACCAACGGCGGCGATGAGGTGGTTAAAATGCTGAACGATCCGGCAATTCATGGTGAAAGAATCACCGTCCATGATAACGCGAAATTTATTTTAAGCAGCAGTAATAAGAATTTCTCTGGTGCTATTACGCTCTATTACGACTGGAACAACGAAGAAGATAAGGCACTGGCAACACAATATGGTTTTATTTGTGATACCCGCCGTTGTACATGGATGCTGGACGGCCTGAAAGGCTCTATCCACCAGAAAAATAAAAAAGCGGATTACTCAAACGTGATGGTTTTCCATCAACCCTTTACGGTGGGATTTTATGAGTACAAAGCAACAGATGGAGTCCCACGCGGCCTCGTTAATGCGCTGCTACCAGTCACTCTTACGCTGGATATAGTAACATCACCACTCCAGTTCCTGATTTTATGCACTACCAGAAATTGTTAATCGCTGCGGGCAAACGCATTCATGCTGTTTGCCCGCCCACAGATTAATTCAGCACATATTTCTCAATAGCAAACGCCACGCCATCTTCAAGGTTGGATTTGGTGACAAAGTTCGCCACTTCTTTCACCGAAGGAATAGCGTTATCCATTGCCACACCAACACCTGCATATTCAATCATTGCGATGTCGTTTTCCTGATCGCCAATCGCCATGATTTCTTCCGGTTTAATACCTAACACGTCGGCCAATGATTTCACACCCGTACCTTTGTTAACGCGTTTATCGAGGATTTCGAGGAAGTACGGCGCACTTTTCAGCACGGTATATTTCTCTTTCACTTCCTGCGGAATACGCGCGATCGCCTGGTCGAGGATGGCGGGTTCATCAATCATCATCACTTTCAGGAGCTGTATATTGGGGTCCATTCTTTCCGCTTCGCAGAATACCAGCGGAATGGTAGCCACAAATGATTCATGCACCGTGTAATAGCTGATATCACGGTTAGCGGTGTACAGCGTGGTGCGGTCCAGCGCGTGGAAATGGGAACCGACTTCGCGAGAGAGTTTTTCCAGGAAACGGTAGTCGTCATAGCTGAGAGCGGTTTGCGCTACGGTGCTGCCATCAGCAGCCTTCTGTACCAGCGCGCCGTTGTAAGTAATGCAGTAGTCGCCTGGCTGTTCCATGTGCAGTTCTTTCAGGTAGTTGTGAACGCCTGCATAAGGGCGGCCCGTCGTTAGCACAACATTCACGCCACGGGCGCGAGCTGCGGCAATCGCATTTTTAACGGCGGGTGAAATGGTGTGATCGGGCAGCAGAAGGGTGCCATCCATATCGATAGCAATGAGTTTGATAGCCATGAGTTCCCCAGGTAGATTGATTCCTGACCCATGCTAACGCGATTGCGCTCAAAAATCAGTACAACACCCGAGGGAAAAGGGGGATGCAACGCGCGTTGCGTGTCCCCCTTTTGCTTAGCTGAAAAGTTTTCCTTTTAGCAACTCCATGCCTGCGGAAAGCAGATCGTTATTGGCTTGCGGCGAAACTTCGCCCTGCGGCGATAGAGCATCAATAATCTTCGGTAATTGTTCCGCCAGCATGTTGGAAGCAGCACTGGTATCAACACCGAGTTTTTGTCCAAGATCGGACACCGCATTTGTGCCAAGTGCCGATTCCAGTTGTTCGCCGCTCACCGGTTGATTGCTTTGTTGATTACTCAACCAGGTTGTGAGAATGGCACCTAAGCCGCCACTTTGCAGTTTTTCCAGCAGTACCTGAACGCCGCCCTGCTCCTCGACCCAACTTAAAATCGCCTGATATTTCCCCGCATCGCCTTTCAAAAAGGCACCTACAACTTCATCAAAAAGCCCCATGATAATCACCTGTAAAGCGTTACGTGTTGACTCAAAAAGTATAGTTCTGCGGGATGATAATTGCGGATTACAGGAATAAAAAGGGCGGAGATGATCTCCGCCCTTTTCTTATAGCTTCTTGCCGGATGCGGCGTTAACGCCTTCTCCGGCCTACAAAATCATGAAAATTCAATATATTGCATGAGTCTTGTAAGTCTGATAAGCGTAGCGCATCAGGCACGCTCGCATTGTTAACGCCATTAAATATCGATATTCGCCGCTTTCAGTGCGTTCTCTTCGATAAATGCACGACGCGGTTCAACGGCGTCGCCCATCAGCGTGGTGAACAGCTGGTCGGCGGCAATCGCATCCTTAACGGTAACGCGCAGCATACGACGGCTTTCCGGGTCCATAGTGGTTTCCCACAGCTGTTCCGGGTTCATCTCGCCCAGACCTTTATAACGCTGGATGGAGAGGCCGCGACGGGACTCTTTCACCAGCCAGTCCAGCGCCTGCTCGAAGCTGGCTACCGGCTGACGACGCTCACCACGTTCTATAAACGCATCTTCTTCCAGCAAGCCACGCAGTTTCTCGCCCAGAGTGCAGATACGACGATATTCGCCACCGGTGATGAACTCGTGATCCAGCGGGTAGTCAGTATCCACGCCGTGGGTACGCACGCGAACAATCGGCTCGAACAGGTTTTTCTCGGCATTGGTGTGGACATCAAACTTCCACTGGCTGCCGTGCTGCTCTTTGTCGTTCAGTTCGCTGACCAGCGCGTTCACCCAACGGGTAACGGTCTGCTCATCAGAGAGGTCGGCTTCCGTCAGCGTCGGCTGATAAATAAGCTCTTTCAGCATTGCTTTCGGATAACGACGCTCCATACGCACGATCATTTTCTGCGCCGCATTGTACTCAGACACCAGTTTTTCTAACGCTTCGCCCGCTAAAGCTGGTGCGCTGGCGTTGGTATGTAAGGAAGCACCATCCAGTGCGATGGAGATTTGGTACTGATCCATCGCTTCATCGTCTTTAATGTACTGTTCCTGCTTACCTTTCTTCACTTTGTACAGCGGCGGTTGGGCAATGTAAACGTGACCACGTTCGATGATTTCTGGCATCTGACGATAGAAGAAGGTCAACAGCAGCGTACGAATGTGCGAGCCGTCGACGTCCGCATCGGTCATGATGATGATGCTGTGATAACGCAGTTTGTCCGGGTTGTACTCGTCACGACCAATCCCGCAGCCAAGCGCGGTGATCAGCGTCGCCACTTCCTGGGAGGCCAGCATCTTATCGAAGCGGGCTTTCTCGACGTTGAGGATTTTACCTTTCAACGGCAGAATCGCCTGGTTCTTGCGGTTACGCCCCTGTTTTGCAGAGCCGCCCGCAGAGTCCCCTTCCACAAGGTACAGTTCAGAGAGCGCCGGATCGCGTTCCTGACAGTCCGCCAGTTTGCCCGGCAGGCCAGCTAAATCCAGCGCACCTTTACGACGGGTCATTTCACGAGCGCGACGCGCAGCTTCACGGGCGCGGGCAGCATCGATAATTTTGCCAACCACGATTTTCGCGTCGGTCGGATTTTCCAGCAGGTATTCCGCCAGCAGTTCGTTCATCTGCTGTTCAACCGCCGATTTCACCTCAGAAGAAACCAGTTTGTCTTTGGTCTGGGAGGAGAATTTCGGGTCCGGCACTTTCACGGAAACGACCGCAATCAGGCCTTCACGCGCATCGTCACCGGTGGCGCTGACTTTGGCTTTTTTGCTGTAGCCTTCTTTGTCCATGTAGGCGTTCAGAGTACGGGTCATCGCCGCACGGAAGCCTGCCAGGTGAGTACCGCCGTCACGCTGCGGAATGTTGTTGGTAAAGCAGTAGATGTTTTCCTGGAAGCCATCGTTCCACTGCAGCGCCACTTCAACGCCGATACCGTCTTTTTCGGTTGAGAAATAGAAGATATTTGGGTGGATCGGCGTTTTGTTCTTGTTCAGATACTCAACGAACGCCTTGATACCGCCTTCATAGTGGAAGTGGTCTTCTTTACCATCACGCTTGTCTTTCAGACGAATGGAAACGCCGGAGTTGAGGAACGACAACTCACGCAGACGTTTCGCCAGAATTTCATATTCGAACTCGGTCACATTGGTGAAGGTTTCGAGGCTGGGCCAGAAACGCACCATCGTACCGGTTTTATCGGTGTCGCCAGTAACCGCCAGCGGAGCCTGCGGTACACCGTGTTCGTAGATCTGACGGTGAATTTTACCCTCGCGCTGGATAACCAGCTCCAGTTTTTGCGACAGGGCGTTTACTACCGAAACACCAACGCCGTGCAGACCGCCGGACACTTTATAGGAGTTATCGTCAAATTTACCGCCTGCGTGCAGGACGGTCATGATCACTTCCGCCGCCGATACGCCCTCTTCCGGGTGAATACCGGTCGGAATACCGCGCCCGTCGTCCTGTACAGAGACAGAGTTATCGGCGTGAATGGTGACGATAATTTCTTTACAGTGACCCGCGAGCGCTTCGTCGATAGCGTTATCTACCACCTCGAATACCATGTGGTGCAGACCGGTGCCGTCATCCGTGTCGCCGATATACATACCCGGGCGCTTACGCACCGCATCCAGCCCTTTCAGGACTTTGATACTGGAGGAGTCATAAGAATTCGACATCAACGTTTCTCGCTCATTTATACTTGGGTTAATCCGTTATTTTACCCTTTTCCACGGTAAACATCTTCGAATTTTCGTCCGACATGTCTATAACGTGTTCAGCACTGATCGCGCTGACAAAGACCTGTGATTGCGTCGCTTTTAAGCGGCTGGCAAGCAGCCCGCGACGCTCATCATCAAGCTCAGAGGCAAAATCATCTATCAGGTAGAGACACCGCCGCCCGCTTTCACGGGTGAGGAACTCTCCTTGCGCCAGACGTAAGGCGCACATCAGCAGCTTAAGCTGCCCACGCGATAAGGTATCTTCCACCGGCGCACCGTCGGCGCGAATGCGTAAGTCCGCTTTATGCGGGCCGTGCGCGGTGTAGGTTAGCTGGCGATCGCGGTCAAAATTACGTTCCAGCACCTCAGCGTACTCTGTCTCTTTCTCCCAGCCGCGCTGAAAAGAGAAAGTCAGAGAAAACTCAGGGAGAAATTGCTTACAGGTATCGGCCATATCGGCCGCAATACCGGCGCTATACTCCGCGCGCCAGGTGCTGATTTGCTCCGCCAGCGGGATCAATTCTTTATCCCACGGGCGTAGCTGTTCGTAACGTGTCACCTGGCGCAGCGCCGCATTACGCTGCTTGAGCAACCGCTTGAGATTGCTCCAGGCGGTGAAAAATCCAGGTTCGTTGTGAAAGCATCCCCAGTCGAGGAATGCTCTTCTGTATTTGGGGCCGCCGTTGAGTAAAGTAAACCCTTCTGGCGTGATCAACTGCATCGGCATCAGATGCGCCAGCTCCGCGACTTTATGCCCGTCAGTACCGTCGATGCGGACTTTGCTGTCGCCCTGTTTGTCTTTGGTTAAGCCAATTGCCGTCTCGCGCTCTTCGCCCTGCAAACGCCCGTGGAGCACAAATGCTTCCTGCTCATGGCGAATAACGCGACCAATCTGCAAACTACGAAACGCCCGACCGTGGCCGAGCGTATAGATGGCTTCCAGCACGCTGGTTTTGCCACTGCCGTTGGCACCTACCAGAAAGTTAAAGCCAGGAGATAAAGCGAGATCCGCGGTTTCGATATTGCGGAAATCGCGGATCAACAAGCGGGTGAGGGACATTACAGTCTCATTGGCATGACAACATAAGCCGCGCTCTGGCTAGCCGCATCTTCAATCTGCACGCTGGAAACCGAATCGGTCAGCATCATGCGGACGTTTTCGCATTTCAGTGCGTTCAGGACATCCAGCACATAGCTGACGTTGAAGCCGATTTCCATCTCCGCACCGCTATAGGTAACGTCGAGGATCTCTTCCGCTTCTTCCTGTTCCGGGTTGTTGGCGGTGATTTTCAGCTGGTTTTCGCTGACATACAGGCGCACGCCACGGAATTTCTCGTTAGAGAGAATTGCCGCGCGAGCAAACGCCTGCTTGAGCAGATCGCAGCCTGCTTCCAGATGTTTGTCCGGGTTCTTCGGCAGAACGCGGCGGTAATCCGGGAAGCGACCATCCACCAGTTTCGAGGTGAAGATAAAGTCACCAACGTGGGCGCGAATATTGTTGCTACCAATCTGCACGCGCAGCGGATTGTCGCCGCCGTCGAGCATACGCATCAGTTCAATCACACCTTTACGCGGCACGATCACCGAATGGCTCGGCAAAGACTGACCAATTGGCATTGAACAGACCGCCAGACGGTGGCCGTCGGTCGCCACGGTGCGCAGTTCTTCACCTTCGGTTTCAAACAGCATACCGTTTAAGTAATAGCGAACGTCCTGATGCGCCATAGAAAACTGGGTCGCTTCAATCAGACGCTTCATCGTCGCCTGTGGCAGGGTAAATTCGACTTCGCTCTGCCAGTCATCGAGGTTCGGGAAATCCGCCGCAGGCAGAGTGGAAAGCGAAAAACGGCTACGCCCGGAGCGCACCAACATTCGCTCACCTTCCAGCTGCACGGCAATTTCCGCGCCTTCAGGCAGACCACGGCAGATATCAAAGAATTTGCGCGCCGGAACGGTCGTCGCCCCTGGTTCGTGCGGCTGAACCAGCGCAACGCGTGCCACCATTTCCATCTCGAGATCAGTACCGGTCAGCGACAACGTACCGTCAGCAACCTGTAACAGCAGATTACCGAGAATCGGTAGCGTAGGACGACCACCTAACGGACCGCTCACCTGTTGTAGCGGTTTTAATAAATGCTCACGTTCTACGGTAAATTTCATAGGTTTACGATGACAATGTTCTGATTAAATTAGAGAAATCTTCTTTGATATCGTGACTCTCTTCACGCAATTGCTCGATCTTACGGCAGGCATGAAGCACCGTCGTGTGGTCACGACCACCAAACGCATCGCCAATCTCCGGCAGACTGTGGTTAGTCAGCTCTTTCGCCAGCGCCATCGCCATCTGACGTGGACGCGCTACCGAACGGGATCGACGTTTGGAAAGGAGATCCGCGACTTTGATCTTGTAGTACTCTGCCACCGTCTTCTGAATATTGTCGATAGTGACCAGTTTTTCCTGCAAAGCCAGTAAGTCGCGCAGCGCCTCACGTACGAAGTCAATCGTGATCGCCCGTCCGGTAAAGTTGGCGTTAGCAATGACGCGGTTCAGCGCCCCTTCCAGCTCACGTACGTTAGATCGTAGACGCTTGGCAATAAAGAACGCGACTTCGCCCGGCAAACGAATGTCGTTTTCGTCGGCCTTTTTCATCAGGATCGCCACGCGGGTTTCCAGCTCTGGCGGTTCGATCGCCACAGTCAGCCCCCAGCCGAAGCGAGATTTCAAACGATCCTCAACACCGTTGATCTCTTTCGGATAGCGATCCGACGTGAGGATGATCTGCTGATTACCTTCCAGCAGGGCGTTAAAGGTATGGAAAAACTCTTCCTGGGATCGTTCTTTATTGGCGAAAAACTGAATATCGTCGATCAGCAGCGCATCAACGGAACGGTAGTAGCGTTTAAACTCTTCGATCGCATTGTTTTGCAGGGCTTTTACCATGTCCTGAACAAAGCGTTCGGAGTGCATATAAACCACTTTGGCATTCGGCTTGCGCGCCATAATGCCATTACCCACCGCATGAAGCAGGTGGGTTTTACCCAGCCCCGTGCCGCCATAAAGGAACAGCGGGTTATAGGCACCGCCCGGGTTGTCTGCCACCTGGCGAGCCGCCGCGCGCGCCAGCTGGTTAGATTTACCTTCGACGAAGTTATCAAACGTATGTTTAACGTTGACGTTGGAACGATAGGTCGGTTCTGCCGGAGCCGGAACATTATCCCAGCCTGAGCGCGTAGAAGGCGCAGCACGTTGCGGCTGCACCTGCGCTGCCTGAGCGGGTGCAACTGTATTGCTGGCAGGGACTTTCAGCGTTTGTGTCACGGGCTTTGTGCCCACTTCAAAACGCAGCTGTGGGGCATCCGCTCCGCAGAAACTGGTTAGCAGTCCATTGATATTATTAAGGTACTTGTCCCTTACCCAATCGAGGACAAAACGGTTTGGCGCGTACAAGGCCAGCGTGTTATCGCTCAGTTCCGCCTGCAATGGGCGTATCCACATACTGAATTCTGTGGCTGGTAACTCATCCTGCAATCGGGCAAGACACTGCTGCCAAAGCGAAAGTGACACGGCGGACTCCACTCGAACAAAAGTCGATTATGACTAAGGCTGAAACATTCATGATTGTTGACGCACGTCGAAAAGACCCTGCATGAGGGTGACGCACGAACCGCTGTCTGCGGTTATATGCCCGATCAAGATCCTGCAAAACGATCGGGACCGCGGATCATAGCCTAAACTGCGCAAGAGATCTTCTGTTTCTCACAGATTTTCCCGATTTATCCACAGGGCTTTCCAGAACTCGCTAAGTGTAAACGATCCTGCCGCAAGGCGGGCACGATTTACGCCGCATATTGGAAAATTTAATGACCTTAGACAAAATTAGGCTTAATCGATCTAAGAAAGATCCTGGACGATCCTTGCGCTTTACCCGGTAGCCCGTATAATCCTCGCCCCGGCGCGCCATGCTGGTTTTCACTGGTGTGAGGCCGTACATTTTCCCAGCGAAAAGGTGCGGAAAAGCGCGGTAAATAAGGAAAGAGAATTGACTCCGGAGTGTACAATTATTACAATCCGGCCTCTTTAATCACCCATGGCTTCGGTGTCCATCGTTTCATTTTTCGGCGGATATCCAATAAAGCCATTGAATTTATTCAAGTTTAGGTAGAAATCGCCATGAAACGCACTTTTCAACCGTCTGTACTGAAGCGCAACCGTTCTCACGGCTTCCGTGCTCGTATGGCTACTAAAAATGGTCGTCAGGTTCTGGCACGTCGTCGTGCTAAAGGCCGCGCTCGTCTGACCGTTTCTAAGTAATATAGCTAACCCCTGCGTGGTTAAGCTCGCATTTCCCAGGGAGTTACGTTTGTTAACTCCCAGTCAATTCACATTCGTCTTCCAGCAGCCACAACGGGCTGGCACGCCGCAAATTACCATTCTCGGCCGCCTGAATTCGCTGGGGCATCCCCGTATCGGTCTTACTGTCGCCAAGAAAAACGTTCGACGCGCGCATGAACGCAATCGGATTAAACGTCTGACGCGTGAAAGCTTCCGTCTGCGCCAACATGAACTCCCGGCTATGGATTTCGTGGTGGTGGCGAAAAAAGGGGTTGCCGACCTCGATAACCGTGCTCTCTCGGAAGCGTTGGAAAAATTATGGCGCCGCCACTGTCGCCTGGCTCGCGGGTCCTGATAGCCCTCATTCGGGTCTATCAACGCCTGATTAGTCCGCTACTCGGGCCGCATTGTCGTTTCACTCCAACCTGTTCAAGCTACGGAATTGAGGCATTGCGCAGGTTTGGAGTGATAAAAGGCAGTTGGTTGACGGTGAAACGCGTATTAAAATGCCACCCTTTACACCCTGGTGGTGACGATCCCGTCCCGCCCGGACCATTTGATACCAGAGAACACTAACGATGGATTCGCAACGCAATCTTTTAGTCATCGCTTTGCTGTTCGTGTCTTTCATGATCTGGCAAGCTTGGGAGCAGGATAAAAACCCGCAACCTCAGGCCCAACAGACCACGCAGACAACGACCACCGCAGCGGGTAGCGCCGCCGACCAGGGCGTACCGGCCAGTGGCCAGGGGAAACTGATTTCGGTTAAGACCGACGTGCTTGATCTGACCATCAACACCCGTGGTGGTGATGTTGAACAGGCTCTGCTCCCGGCTTACCCGAAAGAGCTGAACTCTACCCAGCCGTTCCAGCTGCTGGAAACTTCACCGCAGTTTATTTATCAGGCACAGAGCGGTCTGACCGGTCGTGATGGCCCGGATAACCCGGCTAACGGCCCGCGTCCGCTGTATAACGTTGAAAAAGACGCTTATGTGCTGGCTGAAGGCCAAAACGAACTGCAGGTGCCGATGACGTATACCGACGCGGCAGGCAACACGTTTACCAAAACGTTTGTCCTGAAACGTGGTGATTACGCTGTCAACGTCAACTACAACGTGCAGAACGCTGGCGAAAAACCGCTGGAGATCTCCACCTTTGGTCAGTTGAAGCAATCCATCAATCTGCCACCGCATCTCGACACTGGAAGCAGCAACTTCGCACTGCATACCTTCCGTGGCGCAGCGTACTCCACGCCTGACGAGAAGTACGAGAAATACAAGTTCGATACCATTGCCGATAACGAAAACCTGAACATCTCTTCGAAAGGTGGTTGGGTGGCGATGCTGCAACAGTATTTCGCGACTGCGTGGATCCCGCATAACGACGGCACCAACAACTTCTACACTGCTAATCTGGGTAACGGCATCGCCGCTATCGGCTATAAATCTCAGCCGGTACTGGTTCAGCCTGGTCAGACTGGCGCGATGAACAGCACCCTGTGGGTTGGCCCAGAAATCCAGGACAAAATGGCAGCTGTTGCTCCGCACCTGGATCTGACCGTTGATTACGGTTGGTTGTGGTTCATTTCTCAGCCGCTGTTCAAACTGCTGAAATGGATCCATAGCTTTGTGGGTAACTGGGGCTTCTCCATTATCATCATCACCTTTATCGTTCGTGGCATCATGTACCCGCTGACCAAAGCGCAGTACACCTCCATGGCGAAGATGCGTATGCTGCAGCCGAAGATTCAGGCTATGCGTGAGCGTCTGGGCGATGACAAACAGCGTATCAGCCAGGAAATGATGGCGCTGTACAAAGCTGAGAAGGTTAACCCGCTGGGCGGCTGCTTCCCGCTGATTATCCAGATGCCAATCTTCCTGGCGTTGTACTACATGCTGATGGGTTCCGTTGAACTGCGTCAGGCGCCGTTTGCACTGTGGATCCATGACCTGTCTGCACAGGACCCGTACTACATCCTGCCGATCCTGATGGGCGTAACGATGTTCTTCATTCAGAAGATGTCGCCGACCACTGTGACCGACCCGATGCAGCAGAAGATCATGACCTTTATGCCGGTCATCTTCACCGTGTTCTTCCTGTGGTTCCCGTCAGGTCTGGTGCTGTACTATATCGTCAGCAACCTGGTTACCATTATTCAGCAGCAGCTGATTTACCGTGGTCTGGAAAAACGTGGCCTGCATAGCCGCGAGAAGAAAAAATCCTGATTCGGTGAGTTTTCGCTAAAATAAGGGCGGTCAGTTGACCGCCTTTTTTCTTTTCGTAGGGCGGATAAGCACCGCGCATCCGCCACACAAAGCAACAGGAACATCATGAGCGATAATGACACTATCGTAGCCCAGGCCACGCCTCCGGGACGTGGCGGCGTTGGCATCCTGCGCATCTCCGGCCTCAAAGCCCGTGAAGTTGCCGAAACCGTGCTGGGTAAACTGCCTAAGCCGCGCTACGCCGATTATCTTCCGTTTAAAGACGCCGACGGCAGCGTGCTCGATCAGGGGATTGCGCTATGGTTCCCTGGCCCGAACTCGTTCACCGGCGAAGATGTGCTGGAACTGCAGGGTCATGGCGGTCCGGTGATCCTCGACCTGCTGTTAAAACGTATTCTGACCATTCCCGGCCTGCGAATTGCCCGCCCTGGCGAGTTTTCAGAACGCGCGTTTCTTAACGATAAACTTGATTTAGCCCAGGCAGAAGCGATTGCCGATCTGATCGATGCCAGCTCGGAACAGGCAGCCCGTTCGGCGCTTAATTCGCTGCAAGGCGCGTTCTCCGCACGGGTTAATCATCTGGTAGAAGCCCTTACCCACCTGCGTATTTACGTCGAAGCGGCGATTGATTTCCCCGATGAAGAGATCGATTTCCTCTCCGACGGCAAAATTGAAGCCCAGCTCAATGACGTGATTGCCGATCTTGACGCGGTACGCGCCGAAGCTCGTCAGGGCAGCCTGTTGCGCGAAGGGATGAAAGTGGTGATTGCCGGACGTCCTAACGCCGGTAAATCGAGCCTGTTAAACGCGCTGGCGGGCCGTGAAGCGGCGATCGTAACTGATATCGCCGGAACCACGCGTGACGTGCTGCGTGAGCATATCCACATTGACGGAATGCCGCTGCATATCATCGACACCGCCGGGCTACGTGAAGCCAGTGACGAAGTGGAACGTATTGGTATCGAGCGTGCGTGGCAGGAAATTGAACAGGCCGACCGCGTGCTGTTTATGGTCGATGGCACCACGACAGACGCCGTGGATCCGGCAGAGATCTGGCCGGAATTTATCGCCCGTCTGCCTGCGAAACTACCGATCACCGTCGTGCGCAATAAAGCCGATATCACCGGCGAAACGCTGGGAATGAGCGAAGTGAACGGTCACGCGTTAATTCGTCTCTCGGCAAGAACTGGTGAAGGTGTGGACGTGCTGCGTAACCATCTCAAACAGAGCATGGGCTTTGACACCAACATGGAAGGCGGCTTCCTGGCGCGTCGTCGCCACCTACAGGCACTGGAACAGGCAGCGGAGCATTTGCAGCAAGGTAAAGCACAGCTGTTGGGCGCATGGGCGGGCGAATTGCTGGCGGAAGAGCTGCGCCTGGCGCAGCAGAACTTGAGCGAGATTACCGGGGAGTTTACCTCTGACGACCTACTGGGGCGGATTTTCTCCAGCTTCTGTATCGGTAAGTAACCGCACTTACGAAGCCGCATCTGGTAGTCAGGATGCGGCTTTGTTTTCCTGTTTGCATTCTTTTTATTAATCAATTCATCTTATAAACATTAAAATTTTAATGCCGCGTATTTTTCTGAAAAAAAACATTTAATAATGCATCTCGAACGATTGTGATTCGATTCACATTTAATAAACTTAGGAATAGATATAAAAATCTTAATGTAATAGTGTAGCAACATGTCTTTCGAGGATAAGTGCATTATGAATATCTTACATATATGTGTGACCTCAAAGTGGTTCAATATTGACAACAAGATTGTCGATCACCGCCCTTAATTTGCCCTTCTGTAGCCATCACCAGAGCCAAACCAATTAGATTCAATGTGATCTATTAGTTTGCCATGCCTTAATTTTACCTTTTAGACAAGCCATTATTGTTTTATCTATTTGCTCGTCTAAATAAATGTACTCGTATACATAATTATGGTGAATTAATGGTTATTGCAGACGCAATATTCACAGGGATCACTGTAATTAAAATAAATGAAGGATTATGCAATGGAAAACTTTAAACATCTCCCTGAACCGTTCCGCATTCGTGTTATTGAGCCAGTAAAACGTACGACTCGCGCTTACCGTGAAGAAGCGATTATTAAATCTGGTATGAATCCGTTCCTGCTGGATAGCGAAGATGTGTTTATCGATTTACTGACCGACAGCGGCACCGGGGCGGTAACGCAGAGTATGCAGGCTGCGATGATGCGCGGCGACGAAGCCTACAGTGGCAGCCGCAGCTACTATGCGTTAGCCGAGTCAGTAAAAAATATCTTTGGTTATCAATATACTATTCCGACCCACCAGGGCCGTGGCGCAGAGCAAATCTATATTCCAGTACTGATTAAAAAACGCGAGCAGGAAAAAGGTCTGGATCGCAGCAAAATGGTGGCGTTCTCTAACTATTTCTTCGATACCACTCAGGGCCATAGCCAGATTAACGGCTGTACCGTGCGTAACGTCTATATCAAAGAAGCCTTCGATACTGGCGTACGTTACGACTTTAAAGGCAACTTTGACCTCGAAGGATTAGAACGCGGTATTGAAGAAGTTGGCCCGAATAACGTGCCGTATATCGTTGCGACCATTACCAGCAACTCCGCAGGCGGCCAGCCGGTTTCACTGGCAAATATGAAAGCGATGTACAGCATTGCGAAGAAATACGATATTCCGGTGGTAATGGACTCCGCACGCTTTGCCGAAAACGCCTATTTCATCAAACAGCGTGAAGCGGAATATAAAGACTGGACTATCGAGCAGATCACTCGCGAAACCTATAAATATGCCGATATGCTGGCGATGTCCGCCAAGAAAGATGCGATGGTGCCGATGGGCGGCCTGCTGTGCGTGAAAGACGACAGCTTCTTCGATGTCTACACCGAATGCAGAACGCTGTGCGTAGTGCAGGAAGGCTTCCCGACTTATGGTGGTCTGGAAGGCGGTGCGATGGAGCGTCTGGCGGTGGGGCTGTATGACGGCATGAACCATGACTGGCTGGCTTATCGTATTGCGCAGGTGCAGTATCTGGTCGATGGTCTGGAAGAGATTGGCGTAGTATGCCAGCAGGCGGGCGGTCATGCGGCGTTCGTTGATGCCGGTAAACTGTTGCCACATATCCCGGCAGATCAATTCCCGGCACAGGCACTGGCGTGCGAGCTGTATAAAGTTGCCGGTATCCGTGCGGTAGAAATTGGTTCCTTCCTGTTAGGTCGCGATCCGAAAACCGGTAAACAACTGCCTTGCCCGGCAGAACTGCTGCGTTTAACCATTCCACGCGCAACATATACCCAAACACATATGGACTTCATTATTGAAGCCTTCAAACATGTGAAAGAGAACGCGACAAATATTAAAGGATTAACCTTTACCTACGAACCAAAAGTATTGCGTCACTTCACCGCAAAACTGAAAGAAGTTTAATTAACACTACAGAGTGGCTATAAGGATGTTAGCCACTCTATTTCCCCTACATCCTCAATAACAAAAATAGCCTTCCTCTAAAGGTGGCATCATGACTGATCAATCAGAAAAAAAGCACTCTGCATTTTGGGGTGTTATGGTTATAGCCGGTACAGTAATTGGCGGTGGGATGTTTGCTTTACCTGTTGACCTTGCCGGTGCCTGGTTTTTTTGGGGCGCTTTTATTCTTATTATCGCCTGGTTTTCAATGTTACATTCAGGGCTATTATTATTAGAAGCAAACTTAAATTATCCCGTCGGCTCCAGTTTTAACACCATCACCAAAGATTTAATTGGCAACACCTGGAACATTATTAGCGGTATTACCGTTGCCTTCGTTCTCTATATTCTCACTTATGCTTATATCTCTGCTAACGGCGCAATCATTAGCGAAACGATATCGATGAATTTGGGTTATCACGCTAATCCACGCATTGTCGGGATCTGTACGGCCATTTTCGTTGCCAGCGTATTGTGGATAAGCTCTTTAGCCGCCAGTCGTATTACCTCGTTGTTCCTCGGGCTGAAGATTATCTCCTTTGTGATCGTGTTTGGTTCTTTCTTCTTCCAGGTCGATTATTCCATTCTGCGCGATTCCACCAGCACGACGGCGGGGACGTCTTACTTCCCGTATATCTTTATGGCTTTGCCGGTGTGTCTGGCGTCATTTGGTTTCCACGGCAATATTCCCAGTCTGATTATTTGCTATGGCAAAAAGAAAGATAAACTAATCAAAAGCGTGGTTTTCGGCTCGCTGCTGGCACTGGTGATTTATCTCTTCTGGCTTTATTGCACGATGGGGAATATCTCGCGAGAAAGTTTTAAAGCGATCATCTCCTCGGGCGGCAACGTTGATTCACTGGTAAAAACGTTCCTCGGCACCAAACAGCATGGCATTATCGAATTTTGCCTGCTGGTGTTCTCCAACTTAGCTGTCGCCAGTTCGTTTTTTGGCGTCACGCTTGGGCTGTTCGATTACCTGGCGGATCTGTTTAAGATTGATAACTCCCACGGCGGACGTTTCAAAACCGTGCTGTTAACCTTCCTGCCACCCGCTTTGTTGTATCTCATCTTCCCGAATGGCTTTATTTACGGGATTGGCGGTGCCGGACTGTGCGCCACCATCTGGGCGGTCATTATCCCTGCGGTACTGGCAATCAAAGCTCGCAAGAAGTTTCCCAATCAGATATTCACGGTCTGGGGCGGCAATCTTATTCCGGCGATTGTCATTCTCTTTGGTATCACCGTGATTTTGTGCTGGTTCGGCAACGTATTTAACGTGTTACCTAAATTTGGCTAAGCCCTTAAAGAAGCCAGCGGTCATTCGCTGGCTTAAGACTGATGACAAACGTAAAATTGCCTGATGCGCTACGCTTATCAGGCCTACCTTATCTCTGTAATGTTTTGAATTTGCGTATTTTCGTAGGCCGGATAGGGCGTCCACGCCGCATCCGGCATGAATAAAGTGCACTTTATCAACAACCTGAAGCCAGCCATCCACTGGCTTCTTGCCTGAAAGGAAATCTCTTTTGTCCAAATGGCAACTCGCCTGATTCTCCTTCACCACGTATGCTTTGCGTCACCTTCCCGTCAGGACGCTTTATCCCATGTCCCGCTTTTTAATTTGTAGTTTTGCCCTGGTTTTACTCTATCCCGCAGGTATTGATATGTACCTGGTCGGCTTACCGCGCATCGCCGCCGATCTCAATGCCAGCGAAGCGCAGTTGCATATTGCGTTCTCCGTTTACCTTGCGGGGATGGCAGCAGCAATGTTATTTGCCGGTAAAGTGGCCGACCGTTCAGGGAGAAAACCTGTCGCCATCCCCGGCGCGGCGCTATTTATTATCGCCTCTGTGCTCTGTTCACTGGCTGAAACCAGCGCGTTATTTCTTGCAGGACGCTTTCTGCAGGGACTCGGCGCGGGCTGTTGTTACGTGGTGGCATTCGCGATTTTACGCGACACGCTGGACGATCGACGTCGGGCAAAAGTGCTGTCATTACTCAACGGCATTACCTGCATCATTCCGGTGTTAGCGCCAGTGCTTGGCCACCTGATTATGCTTAAGTTCCCGTGGCAGAGCCTGTTCTGGGTAATGGCGCTGATGGGTGTCGCGGTACTCATGTTGTCATTGTTTATTTTAAAAGAAACCCGCCCTGCGGCACCTGCCGCTTCGGGCAAAACACGAGAAAATACCGAGTCGTTGCTTAACCGCTTTTTCCTCAGCCGAGTGCTTATCACCACCCTCAGCGTCTCAGTCATCCTTACCTTCGTGAATACGTCGCCAGTATTGCTGATGGAAATCATGGGCTTTGCGCGCGGAGAATACGCCACCATTATGGCGTTGACCGCTGGCGTCAGCATGACCGTTTCATTTTCTACGCCATTTGCGCTGGGAATTTTTAAGCCACGTACGTTGATGATCACCTCGCAGGTGTTATTTCTGGCGGCGGGAATCATCCTTGCGGTTTCGCCTTCCCATGCAGTTTCGCTGTTTGGCATCACGTTGATTTGCGCTGGTTTTTCGGTGGGATTCGGCGTGGCAATGAGTCAGGCATTAGGGCCGTTTTCATTACGCGCGGGCGTAGCCAGTTCGACATTAGGCATTGCACAGGTTTGCGGTTCATCACTGTGGATTTGGCTAGCGGCGGTAGTCGGCGTAGGCGCATGGAATATGCTGATCGGGATTCTGATTGCCTGTAGCATAGTGAGCCTGTTGCTGATTATGCTCGTCGCGCCTGGACGCCCCGTTACCGCTCATGAAGAAATCCATCACCACACTTGATCTGAATTTGCTGCTCTGCCTGCAACTGCTGATGCAGGAGCGCAGCGTGACCAAAGCTGCGAAGCGGATGAATGTGACGCCTTCGGCGGTGAGCAAATCTCTGGCAAAGCTTCGGATATGGTTTGATGACCTGCTCTTTGTGAACTCACCGCTGGGCCTGACGCCAACGCCGCTGATGGTCAGCATGGAGCAAAATCTGGCGGAGTGGATGCAAATGAGCAATCTGCTGCTGGATAAACCGCACCACCAAACGCCACGTGGTCTGAAGTTTGAGCTGGCAGCAGAATCGCCGCTGATGATGATTATGTTTAATGCGCTGTCGAAACATATTTACCAACGTTACCCACAGGCGACGATTAAACTGCGCAACTGGGATTATGACTCGTTGGATGCAATTATTCGTGGCGAAGTGGATATCGGCTTTACCGGACGAGAAAGCCACCCCCGCTCGCGAGAACAGCTTAGTCTTCTGCCGTTGTCTATTGATTATGACGTATTATTTACAGACTTACCGTGCGTCTGGTTGCGCAAAGATCATCCGGCGCTGCGTGAAGAATGGGATCTGGATACTTTTTTACGTTATCCACATATCAGCATTTGCTGGGAACTGAGCGATACCTGGGCGCTGGACAATGTGTTGCAGGAATCAGGACGCGAACGCACGATTGCCATGAGTCTGCCGGAATTCGAGCAGTCACTATTTATGGCGGCGCAGCCCGACAATCTGCTACTGGCGACCGCACCGCGCTACTGTCAGTACTACAACCAACTCCACCAGCTTCCACTGGTTGCACTCCCTCTCCCGTTTGACGAAATCCAGCAAAAAAAGCTGGAAGTGCCGTTTACTCTGCTGTGGCACAAACGGAACAGCCATAACCCGAAGATCGTCTGGTTACGGGAAACCATTAAAAATCTTTACGCCTCGATGGCATAATTAAATCGTATAAAATGCGACCACATTTCGCGATGAAATGTAAAAAACATGTAATAAATTTGTCTGAATCGAACTTTTCGCCGCTTTAGTCTGTCCATAATTTTAGTAAATGATTACTCTGTATTCATAATGGACCATTAAGCATGGAGCGAAAAATGGCGACTCACTTTGCCCGAGGGATTTTAACGGAAGGACACCTGATATCTGTTCGTCTACCCTCCCAGTGTCATCAAGAAGCCCTAAATCTTCCCCCTCATCGTCAAAGTCGTTTCCTGGCGTCCAGAGGTTTACTCGCAGAACTGATGTTCTTGCTGTACGGCATTAGTGAATTGCCGGAAATCGTCACCCAGGCTAAAGGAAAACCGGTTTTCCACGATAAAAATTTACCATCATTTTCAATAGCCTATACCGGAAACATGGTCGGAGTGGCGTTAACAACTGAAGGTGAATGTGGCCTCGATATGGAACTACAGCGCGCGACTCGCGGGTTTCATAGCCCTCACGCGCCCGATAACCATGCTTTTTCCAGCAATGAATCACTATGGATCAGTAAGCAAAATGATCCTAACGAAGCGCGAGCGCAGCTCATCACGCTGCGCCGAAGCGTGCTAAAACTTACCGGTGATGTTTTGAATGACGACCCGCGAAATCTGCAGTTGATGCCCATTGCGGGACGCCTGAAATGTGCCCATGTAAATCATGTAGAAGCGATATGCGACGCAGAGGAAGTGCTGGTATGGTCCGTGGCGGTCAGCCCAGCGATTGAAAAGCTCAATGTCTGGGAGTTTGATGGCAAGCAAGGCTGGAAAAGCCTGCCGGATATTCACAGCCGCGCCAATAATCCAACCAGCCGGATGATGCGTTTTGCCCAGCTCTCTACCGTGAAGTCATTTTTGCCAAATTGATAGACAACCACAGGAGTCATCATGTCTGAAAAATTGAAGGTGGTTACGTTATTGGGAAGCCTGCGCAAAGGTTCATTTAATGGCATGGTTGCACGTACGCTGCCGAAAATTGCCCCAGCGGGTATGGAAGTTAACGCGTTGCCATCTATTGCTGACATTCCCTTATATGACGCAGACGTACAGCAGGAAGACGGTTTTCCAGTAACGGTTGAAGCTCTGGCGGAACAGATTCGTCAGGCAGATGGTGTGGTGATCGTGACGCCGGAATATAACTACTCGGTGCCGGGTGGACTGAAAAATGCCATCGACTGGCTTTCCCGCCTGCCCGATCAGCCATTGGCCGGTAAACCGGTGTTGATTCAGACCAGCTCAATGGGCGTAATTGGCGGCGCACGCTGTCAGTATCATCTGCGCCAGATTCTGGTCTTCCTGGATGCAATGGTGATGAACAAACCAGAGTTTATGGGCGGTGTGATTCAGAACAAAGTCGATCCGCAGACAGGAGAAGTGATTGATCAGGGAACGCTAGACCACCTGACCGGGCAGTTGACCGCATTTGGAGAGTTTATTCAACGCGTTAAGATCTAAATAAAAAACCCACCAGCAATCATGCATGGCGGGTTTTTAAGGCGCTATCGATTTTAGTGGGCGTCGATAAAGACAATTTTCAGCACAAAAAGCAGCGCCACGATAATCACGCACGGGCTAAGGTCGCGCAGACGGCCTGTACCGATTTTCATCACGCAGTAGGAGATAAAGCCCAGCGCAATACCTTCGGTAATCGAGAAGCTAAACGGCATCATCACGGCAGTAATAAACGCCGGAACGGATTCGGTGAGATCCTGCCATTTCACACGCGCAAGACTTGATGTCATCAGTACGCCAACGTAAATCAGCGCGCCAGCCGCGGCGTAGCCAGGCACCATCCCCGCCAGCGGCGACAGGAAGATAACCAGCAGGAACAGCAAACCAACAACCACTGCCGTCAGACCAGTACGCCCACCAACGGAAACGCCGGAAGAAGATTCAATATACGCCGTAACAGAAGACGTACCGATAAACGAACCGGTGACTGAAGAGATACTGTCGACATACAGCGCCTGCTTCATACGCGGGAATTTACCCTTTTCATCCGCCAGACCCGCTTTATCGGTTACGCCAATCAGCGTACCGGAGGAGTCAAACAGGTTAACCAGCATGAAAGAGAAAATCACGCCAGCCAGTCCGAGGTTGAATGAACCAGCTAAATCCACATGCCCCACCACGGTCATCACGCTCGGCGGCGCGGAGACAATGCCGTTGTAGTGCACATCACCCAACATCCAGCCCAGCAGCGTTGTCACCACGATAGAAACCAGCACCGCTGCGTGAATGTTACGTGAAGCCAGAATGGCGATGATGAAGAAGCCGAGGATACCCAGCAGCACACTGTGAGAAGTCAGATTACCGATACTCACCAGCGTTTCCGGATTAGCGACAATCACACCTGCGTTTTTCAGCCCCATCATGCCAATGAACAGGCCGATACCGCTGGTGATCCCCACACGCAGACTCACCGGAATGTTGGCAATCATCCAGTAGCGAACACGGAAGATTGTCAGTAACAGCAGACCAATTGCGCCCCAGAAGATTGCACCCATCCCGACCTGCCACGGTAAGCCCATC
Source organism: Escherichia sp. E2562 (assembly GCF_005781075.1). Taxonomy (NCBI): domain Bacteria; kingdom Pseudomonadati; phylum Pseudomonadota; class Gammaproteobacteria; order Enterobacterales; family Enterobacteriaceae; genus Escherichia; species Escherichia sp. E2562. The sequence goes on from NZ_VATM01000010.1 coordinate 154,500, forward strand.
GCCTGCACAACGACAAAGGCGAAGAATGCGTTCAGGCCCATAGCTGGTGCTAGCGCAACTGGAAGATTAGCAAACAGCCCCATCAGAATACTGCCGAACGCAGCAATCAGACAGGTGGTGACGAAGACGGCGCTGGTGTCCATGCCAGCAACGCCGAGAATTTGCGGGTTAACAAAAACGATGTAAACCATCGTCAGGAAGGTGGTAAAACCGGCGATCACTTCGGTCCGTGCCGTCGTGCCATGTTCGCGCAGTTTAAACACGCGTTCCAGCATCCCCTGGCCAGAAGCCTGGGTTGTGTGTTGTTGACTCATTATCTATTTCCGAACAAGGAGGGAAAATACGTCGCTATCGTATACCAAAATGAGACAATATGGACGGCTGAAGATAACTTTTTTTCATTGTATTTGCTTATACGGCAACGATTGCGTCATGCGAATATGCATGACGAAAACGTTAAACTAACGATAAAGGAAAGACATATCCCAGATAGAAGCGGTATTTTTCGACTGCGACGGTACGCTGGTCGACAGTGAGGTTATTTGCTCTCGAGCCTATGTCACGATGTTCAGGGAATTTGGCATTAACGTTGACCTTGAAGAAATTTTTACCCGCTTTAAAGGCGTAAAACTCTACGAAATCATCGACATCATTAGCAAAGAACAGGGCGTAGAAATAGTCCGTGCCGATGCCGAACACGTTTACCGTGCGGAAGTGGCGCGCCTGTTTGATAGCGAGCTTGAGGTGATTGCAGGAGCGAACGAATTGCTGGCTAGTGTGAAAGTGCCGATGTGCGTCGTCTCTAACGGTCCGGTCAGCAAGATGCAGCATTCGCTTGGTAAGCTCAATATGCTGCACTATTTCCCGAAAAAGTTGTTCAGTGGCTATGACATCCAACGCTGGAAGCCCGACCCGGCGTTAATGTTCCATGCGGCAAAAGCGATGAATGTGAACGTTGAAAACTGCATTCTGGTCGATGACTCCAGCGCCGGTGCGCAGTCAGGAATCGATGCCGGTATGGAGGTGTTTTACTTCTGCGCTGACCCGCACAATAAGCCGATCGTTCATCCGAAAGTCACCACCTTTACCGAGTTGGCGCAGTTACCTGCACTCTGGAAGGCACGAGGCTGGGATATTACGGCATAACGCTTCAAACTCCCTTCACTTACTCCACCCGGCAAGGCGCTCAAAGGTAAGCAAAGGGAGTTTGATATGTCAGTTCAACGTCGGGTAATGCATCACGCGTCTACCAGGATTCGGTATTTAATGTCCGAAAACAGACTCTTTAAGCTAAGCGGGATACTTTATCTTGGGGCTACTCAAAAGCAGACAGGATGTTTCTATGACTCAAAATATCAGGCCGTTACCCCTATTCAAATATCATCCAAAATCACTGGAAACAGGCGCGTTTAAGCAGGATAAAACCGTAGAGTGCGATTGCTGTGAACAACCGACGTCAGTTTATTACTCTGGTCCTTTTTATTGTGTTAATGAAGTTGAATATCTCTGTCCGTGGTGCATTGCGGACGGTTCTGCGGCAGAAAAGTTTGCAGGTAGTTTTCAGGATGATACAAACATCGAAGGCGTTGAATTTGAGTATGATGAAGAGGACGAATTTGCTGGTGTTAAGAACACATATCCTGACGAAATGCTGAAAGAGTTGGTTGAACGCACGCCAGGTTATCATGGATGGCAGCAGGAATTCTGGCTCGCACATTGTGGCGATTTCTGTGCTTTTATCGGCTATGTGGGCTGGAATGAGATAAAAGATCGCCTCGATGAATTTGCCAATCTTGAAGAAGATTGTGAAAATTTCGGTATTAAAAATTCAGATCTAGCTAAATGTTTGCAAAACGGCGGTGATTGTCAGGGGTATCTGTTCCGCTGTCTCCACTGCGGCAAGCTGAGACTGTGGGGCGATTTTTCGTAATGCTACTCTGTCCGGTAAGTTTTACCGGACAGAGTGCCTGGTGCAGCGCACGCTTAGCGTTACGCTTTCGAATCTTTCTCTGCCAGCAATTTATCCAACTCATCGCCGCCGACGTGACGGAAATCCTGACCCTTCACGTAGTAGAAGATGTATTCGCAGATATTCTGGCAGCGGTCACCGATACGTTCGATTGAACGTGCGCAAAACAGCGCAGTAAGTACGCTCGGAATGGTGCGCGAATCTTCCATCATGTAAGTCATCAGCTGGCGCACGATACCTTCGTACTCCTGATCGACTTTTTTATCTTCACGATAAATACGCACCGCTTCGTCAATATCCATGCGCGCAAACGCGTCCAGCACGTCATGCAACATCTGGATAGTGTGACGCCCCAGTGATTCCAGGCTTACCAGCAACGGCTGATGCTGCTGGGAGAATTTCTCCAGTGCAGTGCGACAGATTTTATCCGCCACGTCGCCAATACGCTCCAGCTCGGAAATGGTTTTACTGATAACCATCACCAGACGCAGGTCGCTCGCCGTCGGCTGACGTTTGGCAATAATGCGCACGCAGGCTTCATCGATTGCCACTTCCATCATGTTGACGTTTTTATCGCCTTCGATGACCCGCTTCGCCAGATCGCTGTCCTGGTTGTGCATCGCGGTGATTGCATCAGAAAGCTGCTGCTCCACCATGCCGCCCATGGTCATCACCTGCGTACGGATGCTTTCCAGTTCGGCGTTGAACTGGCCGGAAATATGTTTATTAAGATTGAGACTGTCCATAACGCACTCCTGAATCAACCGTAACGACCGGTGATGTAGTCTTCTGTTTGTTTCTTCGCTGGCTTGGTGAACAGATCGTCCGTGTTGCTGAACTCAATCAATTCGCCCAGATACATAAACGCCGTGTGGTCGGAACAACGCGCGGCCTGCTGCATGTTGTGGGTTACGATCACCACGGTGTAATCCTGCTTCAGTTCGGTGATCAGCTCTTCAATACGCCCGGTAGAGATGGGGTCGAGCGCCGAACACGGTTCGTCGAGCAGCAGCACTTCCGGGCGAATGGCGATACCACGCGCAATACACAGACGCTGTTGCTGACCGCCAGAGAGAGAGTAACCGCTCTGGTGCAATTTATCTTTGGTTTCGTTCCACAATGCGGCTTTGGTCAATGCCCACTGCACGCGCTCGTCCATGTCAGCACGGGAGAGCTTCTCAAACAGACGCACGCCAAAGGCGATGTTGTCGTAAATGGACATCGGGAACGGCGTCGGTTTCTGGAACACCATGCCCACTTTCGCACGCAGCAGAGCGATATCCTGAGTGTTGGTCAGGATGTTGTCGCCATCGAGCAGAATTTCACCTTCCGCGCGCTGCTCTGGATACAGTTCAAACATTTTGTTGAAGGTACGCAGCAGCGTCGATTTACCGCAGCCGGACGGCCCGATAAACGCCGTAACCTGGTTTTTAGCGATATCCAGGTTGATGTTTTTCAGGGCATGGAATTTGCCGTAGTAGAAGTTCAAATTACGAACCTGAATTTTACTCGGGGCAGTTTCAACCATACTCATTGCAATCTTTTCCTCATCGTGCCTGATGCACTTCGCTAATCAGGCTTACCGTAGGCCGGATAAGGCGTTCACGCCGCATCCGGCAAAGTGTTAACCGTGTTTATTCTTCGCAAATACAACGCGCGCCAGAATGTTCAGCAGCAGTACGCACAGGGTAATGATCAACACCCCGGCCCAGGCTAGTTGCTGCCATTCCGCAAACGGACTCATCGCAAACTTAAAGATCGTTACCGGCAGGTTGGCGATCGGTTGCATCATGTCCGTGCTCCAGAACTGGTTGGAGAGCGCGGTAAACAGCAGCGGCGCGGTTTCACCAGCAATACGGGCAATCGCCAGCAGGATACCGGTCATAATCCCGGACACCGACGCTTTCAGCGTAATCGCGGAGATCATCTTCCACTTCGGCGTACCCAGCGCATAAGCCGCTTCACGCAGGCTGTCCGGCACCAGTTTCAGCATGTTCTCGGTGGTGCGGATAACAATCGGCACCTGTAACAGCGCCAGTGCAATCACACCCGCCCAGCCGGAGAAGTGCTCCATCTGCGCCACCACGATGGTGTAAACAAACAGACCAACCACAATCGACGGCGCGGAGAGCAGAATGTCGTTAATAAAGCGAATCACTTCTGCCAGCCAGGATTTACGACCATATTCCGCCAGATAAATCCCAGCCATAATGCCCAGCGGCGTACCGAATACCGTGGCCCACAAAATTAACAGCCCGCTACCCGCCAGGGCGTTCGCCAGACCACCGCCTTCCGTATTTGGCGGCGGCGTCATTTCAGTGAACAGCGCCAGCGACATACCGTCGATACCGCGAGTGATGGTGGACATTAAAATCCAGATCAGCCAGAACAGACCGAAGGCCATCGTCGCCATCGAGAGCGTCAGTGCAATACGATTTTTAAGGCGGCGACGCGCCTGCATTTTGCGGCGGGATTCTGCCAGCGCCGCAGTGGTTTGCATTTCAACCATAGCCATTAGCGAGCCCCCTCATTCTTAGCCAGGCGCATAATCATAAATTTCGATGCAGCGAGGACGATGAAGGTAATCACAAACAGGATCAGGCCCAGTTCCATCAGTGCGGCAACGTGCAGACCGGATTCCGCTTCCGCAAATTCGTTGGCCAGCGCAGAGGTGATACTGTTGCCCGGCATGTACAGAGAGGCGCTGTCGAGCTGGTAGGTGTTACCGATGATAAAGGTCACTGCCATAGTTTCACCGAGCGCGCGCCCCAGACCCAGCATAATGCCGCCGATGACCCCATTTTTGGTGAACGGAAGAACGATACGCCAGATAACTTCCCAGGTGGTGCAGCCGATACCGTAGGCCGACTCTTTCATCATCACCGGGGTTTGTTCAAACACATCGCGCATAACTGCCGCAATGTACGGAATGATCATGATGGCGAGGATCACGCCTGCTGCGAGGATACCGATACCAAAGGCCGGGCCGGAGAACAGCGCGCCGACAATCGGGATATTCGACATGATATTGCCGACCGGCTCCTGGAAGTAAACAGCAAATAGCGGCGCGAAGATAAACAGGCCCCACATGCCGTAAACGATACTTGGAATGGCTGCCAGCAGCTCAATGGCGATACCCAGCGGGCGTTTCAGCCAGCCAGGCGCAAGCTCAGTCAGGAACAGGGCGATACCGAAACTCACCGGAACGGCGATCAGCAGCGCGATAAACGAAGTCACCAGCGTACCGTAGATCGGCACCAGCGCCCCGTAGATATCGTTCGGTGCATCCCACTCTTTGGTCCACAGGAAAGCCAGACCAAATTTCTGAATGCTCGGCCAGGAGGAGATGATCAGAGAGACAATAATGCCACCCAACATCAATAGCACAATCAGCGCCGCCAGTTTTACCAGCACGCTGAAAATTATGTCGCCCTTTTTACCCGGTGGGTTAAAAGCAGGCTTGGTTGCAGCCATAAGTTACTCTTCAGTTAAACGCGTTTACAAAGTCATTTTGTAATGCCGGATGCGGCGTTAACGCCTCATCCGGCCTGGAGTTTTATTAGTACAGCGGCTTACCGCTACTGTCTTTAATATTGGTCTTCCACGCAACGCGAACCTGTTCAACTACGCTATCCGGCAGACTGGCATAATCCAGGTCGTTAGCCTGTTTAGCCCCGGTTTTGTACGCCCAGTCGAAGAATTTCAGCACTTCTGTGCCTTGTTCTGGTTTCTTCTGATCTTTGTGGATCAGAATGAACGTGGTAGAGGTAATAGGCCACGCATCTTCGCCTTTCTGGTTGGTCAGATCCTGAGCGAATGTTTTGCTCCAGTCTGCGCCTTTTGCTGCATTAGCGAAGTTTTCTTCGGTCGGACTAACCGGTTTACCATCAGCGGAGATCAGTTTGGTGTACGCTAGGTTGTTCTGTTTAGCGTAAGCATATTCAACGTAACCAATCGCACCCGGCAGACGCTGAACGAACGCAGCAATACCGTCATTACCTTTGCCGCCCAGACCGGTTGGCCAGTTTACGGTAGAGCCAGAACCAATTTTGTTTTTCCACTCTTCGTTCACTTTTGCCAGGTAGCTGGTGAAGACGAAGGAAGTCCCGGAGCCATCTGCGCGGCGCACCACGGCGATGTTCTGTGAAGGCAGTTTCAGACCCGGATTCAGTTTGACGATCGCTTCGTCATCCCACTTTTTAATTTTACCCAGGTAGATGTCACCGAGGGTTTTACCATCCAGAACCAGTTCACCAGATTTCAGACCAGGCAGGTTAACCGCCAGCACCACGCCGCCAATTACGGTCGGAAACTGGAACAGACCTTCCTGAGCCAGTTTTTCGTCAGACAGCGGCGCGTCAGAAGCACCAAAATCAACGGTGTTGGCGATAATCTGTTTTACGCCACCAGAAGAACCGATACCCTGGTAGTTAACTTTATTACCGGTTTCTTTCTGGTAAGTGTCAGCCCATTTGGCATACACCGGCGCAGGGAAGGTTGCACCTGCGCCTGTCAGGCTTGCTTCTGCAAATACAGAGAAAGCGCTCATCGATAAGGTCGCGGCGACAACAGTTGCGACGGTGGTACGCATAACTTTCATAATGTCTCCTGGGAGGATTCATAAAGCATTGTTTGTTGGCTACGAGAAGCAAAATAGGACAAACAGGTGACAGTTATATGTAAGGTTTATGACAGTTTTATGACACGAAAGAAAACTCTTTTTGGCTGGTGAAAAATCAATAAGTTAGAAGTGAAAGTGACAATAGCTTGGCAGAAAAATTTTCTTTCTGTGACAGTTTAAAAATAGCTGAAGATGAGACGATGAGAGAGGGGATCGAAAAATGCCCTGCGAAAGCAGGGCATCAGATTATTGACAAAGTGCGCGTTGTTCATGCCGGATGCGGCGTGAACCTCTTATTCGGTCTACAAAATAGTGCAAATTCAATATATTGCAGTAACCACGTAGGCCTGATAAGCGTAGCGCATCAGGCAGTTTTGCGTTTGTCAGCAGTCACATGCCCTGCTTACGCAGGGCATCCATTAATTACTCAACCGTAACCGATTTTGCCAGGTTACGCGGCTGGTCAACGTCGGTGCCTTTGATCAGCGCGACGTGGTAAGCCAGTAGCTGCAGCGGAACGGTGTAGAAGATCGGTGCAATAACCTCTTCCACATGCGGCATCTCAATGATGTGCATGTTATCGCTACCGACAAAACCTGCATCCTCATCGGCGAAGACGTACAACTGACCGCCACGCGCACGAACTTCTTCAATGTTGGATTTCAGTTTTTCCAACAGTTCGTTGTTCGGTGCAACGACGATAACCGGCATATTCGCGTCAATCAGCGCCAGCGGACCGTGTTTCAGTTCGCCTGCAGCGTAGGCTTCAGCGTGAATGTAAGAGATCTCTTTCAGCTTCAATGCGCCTTCCAGCGCGATCGGGTACTGATCGCCACGGCCCAGGAACAGCGCGTGATGTTTGTCAGAGAAATCTTCCGCCAGGGCTTCAATTCGTTTGTCCTGAGACAGCATCTGCTCAATACGGTTCGGCAGCGCCTGCAGACCATGCACGATATCATGCTCAATGGAGGCATCCAGACCTTTCAGGCGAGACAGTTTCGCCACCAGCATCAACAGCACGGTTAACTGAGTGGTGAATGCTTTGGTGGACGCCACGCCAATTTCAGTACCCGCATTAGTCATCAGCGCCAGATCGGATTCACGTACCAGAGAAGAACCCGGAACGTTACAGATTGCCAGCGAGCCCAAATATCCCAGCTCTTTCGACAGACGCAGGCCAGCCAGGGTATCCGCGGTTTCGCCAGACTGCGACAGGGTGATCATCAGGCTATTGCGGCGTACTGCAGATTTGCGATAGCGGAATTCAGAGGCGATTTCGACGTCGCACGGAATACCTGCCAGCGATTCAAACCAGTAGCGGGAAACCATACCGGAGTTATAAGAAGTACCGCAGGCGAGGATCTGAATATGCTCAACCTTCGACAGCAGTTCATCCGCGTTCGGCCCCAGCTCGCTTAAATCCACCTGGCCGTGGCTGATACGCCCGGTAAGGGTGTTTTTGATCGCGTTCGGCTGTTCGTAGATCTCTTTCTGCATGTAGTGACGGTAAATACCTTTATCGCCCGCGTCATATTGCAGATTGGATTCGATATCCTGACGTTTCACTTCCGCGCCAGATTTATCGAAGATGGTTACCGAACGGCGAGTCACTTCGGCAATATCGCCCTCTTCGAGGAAGATAAAGCGACGGGTCACCGGCAGCAGCGCCAGCTGGTCAGAAGCGATAAAGTTTTCGCCCATACCGAGGCCAATAACCAACGGACTACCAGAACGTGCCGCCAGCAGGGTATCCGGGTGACGGGTATCCATAATTACCGTGCCATAAGCGCCACGCAGCTGCGGAATAGCGCGCAGAACAGCTTCACGCAGAGTGCCGCCCTGTTTCAGTTCCCAGTTCACCAGATGAGCAATAACTTCGGTGTCGGTTTCAGACACGAAGGTATAACCACGCGCTTTTAACTCTTCACGCAGCGGTTCATGATTTTCGATGATGCCGTTATGCACCACCACAATGTGTTCAGAAACATGCGGATGCGCATTCACTTCTGAAGGTTCGCCGTGCGTCGCCCAGCGAGTATGAGCAATACCCGTACCGCCATGCAGAGGATGTTCTTCCGCTGCCTGAGCCAGCATCTGGACTTTACCGAGACGACGCAGACGGGTCATATGACCTTCTGCGTCAACAACGGCCAGACCAGCAGAGTCATAACCGCGGTATTCCAGACGACGTAAACCTTCAAGAAGGATTTCTGCTACATCACGTTGCGCGATCGCGCCAACAATTCCACACATAGTTTTTGATTCCGGTTTATATCGTTGTCGGTCAACCTGTATGCCCGTTTTTTCGGGCGCCCCGAGCCTTGTAGAGAGTGGGGTTATTTTTATAGTTACTGCTTGTGGGAGGGAGATTATGTTATCTCCTCATCCCTGGAGGCCGGATTTACCCAGCCAGAATTACTTTTTCTTTACCGGACGACGCCAGCCTTCTTTTTGCGACTGCGGCACGCGGCTGATCGCCAGGGCGTTTTCGCCAACATTACGCGTCACAGTTGTACCGGCAGCAATCGTCGCACCTTTACCCACCGTTACAGGAGCCACCAGCTGGGTGTCGGAACCGACAAAGACATCATCGCCGATAATGGTTTTGAATTTATTCGCTCCATCATAGTTGCAGGTAATGGTTCCCGCACCGATGTTAACGTTATCGCCGATCTCCGCATCGCCCAGGTAAGTCAGATGACCGGCTTTCGAACCTTTACCCAGACGCGCTTTTTTCATCTCAACGAAGTTACCGACGTGTGCGCCTTCCAGCAACTCAGCACCGGGGCGCAGACGGGCAAACGGGCCGATGGTACAGGCTGCTGCCAGATTAGCATCTTCCACTACGGTATACGGGCTAATTTCGCAATCATCGCCAATCACGCTATTTTTAATCACGCATCCGGTGCCGATTTTCACGCGATTACCGAGAGTAACGTTGCCCTCGATGATAACGTTAGTATCAATTTCAACATCGCGCCCGTGAGTTAGCGTACCGCGCAGATCAAAACGGGCTGGATCGCGCAACATAACGCCTGCTAACAACAGTTTTTCAGCCTGTTCGGACTGGTAAACGCGCTCCAGACGAGAGAGTTGCAGGCGGTTATTCACGCCTTCAACTTCGCTTAAACGTTGCGGGTGAACGGCAACGATTTCACGTCCTTCCTGATACGCCAGCGAAATAATATCGGTGATGTAGTATTCGCCCTGAGCGTTATTGTTGGTCAGCTTCGCCAGCCAGCGTTTCATATCTGCGCCGTTGGCGATCAGAATGCCGGTGTTGATCTCCTGAATCTGACGCTGCTCGTCGGTGGCATCTTTGTGCTCAACAATGCCGGTAACTTTGCCGTTTTCACGGGTGATACGTCCATAACCGGTCGGATCATCCAGTTTCACTGTCAGCAGGCCAATGCCGCCCTGCGGTTTAGCATCACGCAGGCGCTGGAGTGTTTCAACAGAGATCAGCGGCACGTCGCCATAGAGCATTAAAATGTCTTCATCATCGGCAAAGAAAGGTGCGGCCTGCTGCATTGCATGACCCGTACCCAGCTGTTCTGCCTGAAGCACCCAGTTAAGGTTGTCATCTTTCAGCGCCTGTTTAAGCAGATCGCCGCCGTGGCCGTAAACCAGGTGAACGTGCGCTGCACCTAATTCATTCGCGGCATCAATGACATGCTGAACCATCGCTTTCCCGGCAAGGGTATGCAGCACTTTCGGAAGATCGGAATACATGCGAGTGCCTTTGCCTGCTGCAAGGATCACTACGCTCATAGCATTATTCAACATACGCGTCCTGACTGTAATTTGAGAACGAATTTAAACCGCTTCACATTGAAAAAACTACATTTTTTTCATCGTGAAATGGACAGGGGATAAATTGCTCAATAACGGATTATCCCCGCTGGCGAAAGAGCCATTTTCGACCATCGTCACGCCTTTTGTCTTCATAAATGTAAGACACCACCTTCATTTAAGCGTCAGGCTGATGTTTTTGCTCTTATTTCGATCAATGAATAAACAGGAAAATCAGCGAAGGATTTCGCGTAATTATAAAAATGAGTTTAATTGCGGGATATAAAAATGCGCAGGATATAGCAGAACCAATCTCGCTGCGGCGCGCGAAAAAAAGCCAGCCTGTTTCCAGACTGGCTTTTGTGCTTTTCAAGCCGGTGTTACATCGCTTTTTTGGTCAACTCGATAACGCGCAGCTGCGCGATCGCTTTGGCCAGTTCCGCAGACGCCTGAGCGTAATCTACGTCGCCGTGAGAGCTGCTAATGTGCTCTTCAGCCTTACGTTTCGCTTCCATGGCTCGCGCTTCGTCGAGATCCTGGCCGCGAATTGCGGTGTCGGCCAGAACGGTCACGTTGCCAGGCTGCACTTCAAGAATGCCGCCAGACAGATAGATAAACTCTTCGTGACCGTGCTGTTTCACGATGCGAATCATACCAGGCTTAATGGCGGTGAGCAGCGGTGCGTGGCCCGGGTAAATTCCCAGTTCACCTTCGCTACCCGTTACCTGGATTTTCTCGACCAGACCAGAGAACATTTGTTGCTCTGCGCTGACGACGTCCAGGTGGTAAGTCATTGCCATATCACCCTCCGATTAAGGCGTTAAAGTTTTTTGGCTTTTTCCACAGCTTCTTCGATGGAACCGACCATGTAGAACGCCTGCTCCGGCAGGTGATCGTATTCGCCTTCCATGATGCCTTTAAAGCCACGGATGGTGTCTTTCAGGGAGACGTATTTACCCGGAGAACCGGTGAATACTTCTGCCACGAAGAACGGCTGGGACAAGAAGCGCTGGATCTTACGAGCACGCGCTACCACCAGTTTGTCTTCTTCAGACAGTTCATCCATACCCAGGATGGCGATAATGTCTTTCAGTTCCTGATAACGTTGCAGGATGGACTGAACGCCACGCGCGGTGTCGTAGTGTTCCTGACCAACTACCAGCGGGTCCAGCTGACGGCTGGTGGAGTCCAGCGGGTCAACGGCCGGGTAGATACCCAGAGACGCGATCTGACGGCTCAGTACCACGGTTGCGTCAAGGTGCGCAAAGGTGGTTGCCGGAGACGGGTCAGTCAAGTCATCCGCAGGTACGTATACTGCCTGTACGGAGGTGATAGAACCAGTTTTGGTGGAGGTGATACGTTCTTGCAGAACGCCCATCTCTTCCGCCAGGGTCGGCTGATAACCTACCGCTGAAGGCATACGGCCCAGCAGTGCAGATACTTCCGTACCGGCCAGGGTGTAACGATAGATGTTGTCAACGAACAGCAGTACGTCACGACCTTCGTCACGGAATTTCTCAGCCATGGTCAGACCGGTCAGAGCAACGCGCAGACGGTTTCCCGGCGGCTCGTTCATCTGGCCATACACCAGGGATACTTTGTCAATAACGTTGGAGTCGGTCATTTCGTGGTAGAAGTCGTTACCCTCACGAGTACGTTCACCTACGCCCGCAAACACAGAGTAACCGGAGTGCTCGATCGCGATGTTACGAATAAGCTCCATCATGTTTACGGTTTTACCTACACCCGCACCACCGAACAGACCAACTTTACCGCCCTTAGCGAACGGACACATCAGGTCGATAACTTTGATACCGGTTTCCAGCAGTTCCTGAGAGTTTGACAGCTCTTCGTAGGAAGGTGCTGCGCGGTGAATCGCCCAACGCTCTTCTTCACCGATCTCGCCTTTCATGTCGACCGGTTCGCCCAGTACGTTCATGATACGGCCCAGAGTCGCTTTACCTACCGGGACTTCGATCGGGTGTTCGAGGTCTTTTACATCCAGACCGCGACGCAGACCGTCGGAGGAACCCATTGCGATGGTACGCACGATACCGCCGCCGAGCTGCTGCTGAACTTCCAGCACCAGACGCTCATTACCATTTTGCACCTCAAGAGCATCGTACACGCGCGGTACGGCATCCTGAGGGAATTCGACGTCAACTACGGCGCCGATTACCTGGACAATCTTTCCAGTAGCCATCTTAAATCCTCTACGAAATAACCTGTTTAAACCGCGGCGGCCCCCGAGACGATCTCGGTGAGTTCCTGAGTAATGCTGGCCTGACGAGCTTTGTTGTATACCAACTGCAGCTCTTTAATCAGGCTGCCGCCATTGTCGGTCGCGGCTTTCATCGCCACCATACGGGCGGCCTGCTCGCTGGCCAGGTTTTCAACCACGCCCTGATAAACCTGAGATTCGACATAACGACGCAGCAGGGTATCCAGCAACGCCTTCGGATCGGGTTCGTACAGGTAATCCCAGGATTTGTGTTTCAGATCATCATCATCTGATGCCGGTAACGGCAGCAGCTGGCTGATGGTCGGAACCTGAGACATGGTGTTAATAAATTTGTTGCTGACAATGTAAAGCTTGTCCAGACGGCCTTCGTCGTAGGCCTGCAACATCACTTTTACCGGACCGATCAGTTCGGACAGGGAAGGGTTATCCCCCATGCCTGTAACCTGGGCAACAACATTGCCGCCCACGGAGTTGAAGAACGACACACCTTTCGAGCCGATCATTGCGAGGTCGCATTGAACGCCTTTATCGGTCCAGGTCTTCATTTCCGCCAGCAGTTTTTTGAACAGGTTAATGTTCAAACCACCGCACAAACCACGGTCGGTCGACACCACCAGGTAGCCCACGCGTTTAACGTCGCGTTCTTCCAGGTATGGGTGCTTATATTCCAGATTACCGTGCGCAAGGTGACCAATCACTTTGCGCATGGTTTCTGCATAAGGACGGCTGGCCGCCATGCGATCCTGCGATTTACGCATTTTGGAAGCGGCGACCATCTCCATCGCTTTAGTGATCTTTTGCGTGTTCTGGACGCTTGCGATCTTACTACGTATCTCTTTTGCGCCGGCCATGAGCTTCTCCTCAATGCCTTGCGGCCTGCCCTAAGGCAAGCCGCCAGACGTTACCAGGATTGGGTTGCTTTGAAGGAATCGAGGATGCCTTTCAGCTTGCCTTCGATTTCGTCGTTGTAGCCACCGGTCTGGTTGATCTCTTGCATCAACGGAGCGTGATCACGGTCGACGTAAGCCAGCAGAGCGGCTTCGAAGCTGCCGATTTTCGACAGTTCAACATCCGCCAGGTAACCACGTTCTGCTGCGAACAGAACCAGAGACTGCTGCGCAACGGACATCGGCGCATACTGTTTCTGTTTCAACAGTTCGGTCACTTTCTGACCGTGGTCAAGCTGCTTACGAGTTGCATCGTCAAGGTCGGATGCAAACTGAGAGAACGCTGCCAGTTCACGATACTGCGCCAGAGCGGTACGGATACCACCGGACAGTTTTTTCATGATCTTGGTCTGTGCTGCACCACCAACACGGGATACGGAGATACCCGGGTTAACCGCAGGACGAATACCGGCGTTGAACAGGTTGGTTTCCAGGAAGATCTGACCATCGGTAATGGAGATTACGTTGGTCGGAACGAACGCAGAAACGTCACCCGCCTGAGTTTCGATAATCGGCAGTGCGGTCAGAGAACCGGTTTTCCCTTTCACTTCACCTTTGGTGAAGGCTTCAACGTATTCGGCGTTAACACGCGCAGCACGCTCCAGCAGACGAGAGTGGAGGTAGAATACGTCGCCCGGGAATGCTTCACGTCCTGGCGGACGACGGAGCAGCAGGGAAATCTGACGGTAAGCAACAGCCTGTTTAGACAGGTCATCGTAAATGATCAGCGCATCTTCACCGCGGTCACGGAAGTATTCGCCCATTGCGCAACCGGCATATGGCGCCAGGTATTGCAGTGCAGCGGATTCAGACGCGGTTGCTACCACAACAATGGTGTTAGCCAGAGCGCCGTGCTCTTCCAGTTTACGTACCACGTTAGAAATGGTGGACGCTTTCTGGCCGATAGCGACATAGATACATTTGATACCGGAATCGCGCTGGTTGATGATGGCATCGATTGCCAGTGCGGTTTTACCGGTCTGACGGTCACCGATGATCAATTCACGCTGACCACGACCGATTGGGATCATGGAGTCAACGGCTTTATAACCGGTCTGTACCGGCTGATCTACGGACTGACGTTCGATAACGCCCGGAGCGATTGCTTCTACAGCAGAGAAGCCGTCGTGATCCAGCGGACCTTTACCGTCGATTGGTGCACCCAGAGTGTTAACCACACGGCCCAGCAGGCCACGGCCAACCGGAACTTCCAGGATACGGCCAGTACACTTAACTTTCATGCCTTCGGCAAGGTCAGCGTACGGACCCATAACAACCGCACCTACAGAGTCGCGCTCGAGGTTCAGTGCGATAGCGTAACGGTTACCCGGCAGGGAGATCATTTCACCCTGCATACAATCGGCCAGGCCGTGAATGCGGATAACACCGTCACTTACAGAAACAATAGTACCTTCGTTGTGAGCTTCACTCACAACATTGAACTGAGCAATGCGCTGCTTGATCAGTTCGCTGATTTCGGTGGAATTCAGTTGCATGCTCCAGTCCCCTTAAGACTGCAAGACGTCTGCAAGGCGCTCAAGACGACCGCGTACGCTGCCATCAATGACCATATCACCCGCTCGGATGATAACGCCTGCCATTACAGACTTATCGATTTTGCAATTCAGCTTAACTTTGCGTGACAGACGTTTTTCCATCGCAGCAGAAATTTTCGCGAGCTGTTGTTCACTCAATGCAGCAGCGGAAATGACGTCTACCTCAGCGGTAGCCTCACTCACGGCACGCAGGTGAATAAACTGCTCCAGAACATCCGGGAGCGCGTTAAGACGACCATTTTCAGCCATAACCCGAATCAGGTTCTGACCGTTTTCGTCCAGTTGCTCACCACAAACTGCGATAAACGACTCGGCGAGCGTTTCTGGCGCCAGTGCACCAGAGAGAAGCTCTGCCATCTGTTCGTTTTTGGTTACCTCGGCGGCAAACGCCAGCATGTCCTGCCAGCGTTCTACACTTTGGTGTTCGACGGCAAAGTCAAAAGCTGCTTTGGCGTAGGGGCGAGCTACCGTAATAAATTCAGACATCAGCCCCTCCCTCCTTACAGTTCAGCGACAAGTTTATCCACGATGTCGCTGTTAGCAGCTTCATCCACGGAACGTTCGATGATCTTCTCGGCGCCAGCAACAGCCAGGATAGCAACTTGCTTACGCAGCTCTTCACGGGCACGTTTACGCTCGGCTTCAATTTCCGCCTGCGCCTGGGCCACGATTTTAGTACGTTCCTGTTCTGCCTCAGCTTTCGCTTCGTCCAGAATCTGCGAGCGGCGTTTGTTCGCCTGCTCGATGATTACCTGGGCTTCCGCTTTCGCTTTTTTCAGCTGGTCGGTCGCGCTGGCCTTTGCAAGGTCAAGGTCCTTATGTGCTCGTTCTGCAGAAGCAAGGCCGTCAGCAATTTCTTTTTGACGTTTTTCGATGGCTGCCATTAATGGCGGCCATACGTACTTCATGCAGAACAGAACGAACAGGACAAACGCGATGGCCTGGCCGAGGATTGTTGCGTTAAGATTCACAGCACAATGCCTCTATTTAGTTAACGTTCTGATATTGCTCTTTAAATAAAAGCAACGCTTACTACGCGACAGCGAACATCACGTACAGACCCAGACCTACAGCGATCATCGGGATAGCATCCACCAGACCCATAACGATAAAGAACTGAGTACGCAGCAGAGGAATCAGATCAGGTTGACGCGCTGCGCCTTCCAGGAATTTACCCCCGAGGATGCCGATACCGATCGCAGCACCGATTGCCGCCAGACCCATCATCACAGCGGCAGCCATGTACAGCAGATCCATATTCAGGTTTTCCATGACAGTCTCCAGTTTGTTTCAGTTAAAACGTAGTAGTGTTGGTAAATTAATGCTCTTCAGACGCCATCGACAGATAGACGATCGTCAGAACCATGAAGATGAAGGCTTGCAGCGTAATGATCAGGATGTGGAAAATGGCCCACGGCACATTCAGGATCCACTGTGACCACCACGGCAACAGACCAGCAATCAGAATGAAAATCAGCTCACCGGCATACATGTTACCGAACAGTCGCAAACCGAGTGAAACTGGTTTGGACAGCAGGCTTACCCCTTCAAGGATTAAGTTGACAGGAATGAACGCCCAGTGATTGAACGGCTGCAGCGTCAACTCTTTCGTGAAGCCGCCGATGCCTTTCATTTTGATGCTGTAGAACAGAATCAGGATAAATACGCCCAGTGCCATAGACAGTGTTACGTTCACGTCCGCAGACGGAACCACACGCAGTGCAGGCAGACCCAGTACATGTTCAGCAATGTACGGCAGCAGGTCGATAGGCAGTAAATCCATCAGGTTCATCAGGAACACCCAGACGAAGATCGTCAGGGCCAGCGGAGCAATCAGCTTGCTTTTGCCATGGTACATGTCTTTCACGCTACCATTAACAAAGCCGATCACCAGCTCAATCGCGGTCTGAAACTTACCTGGCACGCCGCTGGTTGCCTTTTTGGCTACGCTACGGAATAAAACCAGGAACAACAGACCCAGCACCACCGAGAAGAACATGGAGTCAATATTAATTGTCCAGAAGGTGGCTGGGGGGTTATGCGGATCCACCAGCGAGAATGTACGCAGGTCCAGCTGAAGGTTATTCAGGTGGTGTCCTATGTAATCCTGCGGCGTCATATTTTCTGAAGCCATGATGCCTTTTACCCTTTGTTGTTAATTACAGCCGGTGCCAGTATCTGAACCACCAGCACCAAAACCCACGTAACGATCAGCGGCAAGAATACCGCCTTTAAAACAGCCAACGCCACCACCAGTAACACCAACATAGCCAGAACTTTGAAAGCTTCGCCAAATGCGAACGTCCAGGCCACCCGGCCTTTCGCTGGTGTATGCGCCTGGTGACGCCAGGCAAATATCATAAAAAAAACGTTAGGCAGAAAGACTGCCAGGCCTCCACTTAACGCAGAGACGCCCCAGAAGGGGTCTTTGAGGCTGAACAGCAATCCACTTGCTATCACCACCAGTAACTGAACGAGCAGAAGCTTCCGAGCAACGTTTCGACTCAAGAGCGACACAGACATCACGTTTTTCACTCCTGCTCCCTTCGAGGTATGCCGCGTGTCGTATAAAACTTTCTTTAAGGCTTAGAGTCAAGCATCAAAAAGCGGTCAAATTATACGGTGCGCCCCCGTGATTTCAAACAATAAGTAGCCAAAAGGTGAATAAATGTTTAAATATTTTTCCAGTGCATACAATTGCGACTTTTCTGCTAACCGTGGTGGATCATGAAAAACTGTAAATAACGCGTAAACACTAGTGGTAAAGCGTGCTTCAGATCACATATCGAGCATGTTCACCCGTAGCATATTTATTTACTTGGCAAATGATGCCTTTGCAAGCTTCTGATATTTAAGTCTAAAAACAGATACTCTTTTCACAAATAGCATTTACACAACAAAAACCACCCATTGACATTCTTAATAAAACTTTAACAGACAATTATGGTTCTTAGCGCCGATTTTTAGCAGCCTGATATTTTCACTAATGACTTATTTTCTGCTTACCAAAAAAAGCCACGTTACTTTGTTGATACAAAATAGTGAACGTGGCGTTAAATGTAACCAGTTATATCAGTAGAAAACCTGGTTGTTGTTAACAGTCTAACCGGTCAATTTTTTATTATTTTTTTGATAAAAATTAAATTTTATTTGCTTTAATAACCACCAGATGACGTTCGCCATCCAGGGCGGGAACCTGAAGTTTAATCACTGATTCAACCTGATATTCTTCGGGCAACAAAGCGATTTCATCTTCCGGCATTTGCCCTTTCAGCGCGTAGAAACGGCCTTGCTCACCAGGAAGATGATGGCACCAGCTCACCATATCGTTCAGAGAGGCAAAAGCGCGGCTAATTACGCCATCAAATGGCGGCTCTGACGGAAACTCTTCTACCCTGCTCTGTACTGGCTCAATATTCTCCAGTTTAAGCTCATGTTGCACCTGACGGAGGAAACGCACGCGTTTACCAAGGCTATCCAGCAATGTGAAATGGGCTTCAGGACGCACGATGGAAAGCGGTATGCCAGGCAACCCCGGTCCGGTTCCCACATCGATAAAACGCTCACCTTGCAGATATGGAGCAACGACAATGCTGTCGAGAATATGGCGTACCAGCATCTCGTTAGGATCGCGGACCGAGGTCAGGTTGTACGCTTTATTCCATTTATGCAGCATATTTACGTAGGCAATAAGCTGATTTTTCTGGTGATCGGTAAGCGAAATTCCTGCGTCTTTCAGCAGTGAAGAGAGTTTGTTGAGCACGGTGATTACCTGTTCTTGATGCGTTGCCAGGTAAGCGGGTGCTTACCTGGCATTTTTAATGCGTTATGCGCTACGACGCAGCATACCCTGTTTTTTCAGCCACACCAGAAGAATGGAGATGGCCGCAGGCGTAACGCCAGAAATACGCGAAGCCTGACCGATAGAGGCCGGTTTGTGATCGTTAAGTTTGGCGATCACTTCGTTAGACAGACCGGATACCTGGCGGTAATCCAGCGTCGCAGGCAGCAGCGTGTTCTCGTGACGCTGTTGCTTTTCGATCTCATCTTGCTGGCGCGCAATATAACCTTCGTATTTAACCTGAATCTCAACCTGTTCCGCCGCCTGTTCGTCTGTCAACGCAGGGGAAAACGGCGTCAGCGTGGTTAATTTTTCATAAGTCATTTCCGGACGACGCAGCAGATCTTCACCACTGGCTTCACGGGAAAGCGGCGCAGTCAGGTGAGCATTCACTTCGGCTGCAGCTTCCGCTGACGGCGTTACCCAGGTTGACTTCAGGCGCTGACGCTCACGCTCGATGTTCTCAAGCTTCTCGTTAAAGCGCGCCCAGCGTTCGTCATCTACCAGACCCAGTTCACGACCGATTTCAGTCAAACGCAGATCCGCGTTATCTTCGCGCAGCATCAGACGATATTCTGCGCGGGAGGTAAACATACGGTACGGTTCTTTGGTTCCTAAAGTGCACAGGTCATCAACCAGTACGCCGAGATACGCCTGAGAACGCGCCGGAGCCCAACCTTCTTTGTCAGCAGACAGACGGGCAGCGTTAAGACCGGCCAGCAAACCTTGCGCAGCGGCTTCTTCATAACCGGTAGTGCCGTTAATCTGACCAGCAAAGAACAGGCCCTGGATAAACTTACTCTCCAGCGTTGGTTTCAGGTCACGTGGATCGAAGAAGTCATATTCGATGGCATAACCAGGACGCACGATCTTCGCATTTTCCATCCCCTGCATGGAGCGGACGATTTGCATCTGCACATCGAACGGCAGGCTGGTGGAGATACCGTTCGGATAAATTTCGTTAGACGTCAGCCCTTCCGGTTCAAGGAAGATCTGATGCTGATTTCTGTCGGCAAAGCGCATGACTTTGTCTTCGATCGACGGGCAGTAGCGTGGGCCAACACCTTCGATCACCCCCGCGTACATTGGACTGCGATCGAGGTTACTGCGGATCACATCATGGGTTTTCTCGTTGGTATGGGTGATATAACACGGAACCTGCTGGGGATGCTGGGCCGCATTGCCCATGAACGAGAATACCGGCATTGGGTTATCGCCATGCTGTTGCGCCAGCACGCTGAAGTCGATAGTGCGCGCATCGATACGCGGCGGCGTCCCGGTTTTCAGACGACCAACGCGCAGCGGCAGTTCACGCAAACGGCGAGAAAGCGGAATGGATGGCGGATCACCAGCACGGCCACCGCTGTAATTATCCAGACCGATATGAATTTTACCGTCGAGGAACGTCCCAACGGTGAGCACGACGGCTTTGGCGCGGAACTTCAGTCCCATTTGGGTGACAGCACCAACCACGCGATCGTTTTCGACAATAAGATCCTCAACCGCCTGCTGGAAGATCATCAGGTTCGGTTGGTTCTCCAGCGCCGTGCGTACCGCCTGACGGTAGAGCACACGATCCGCCTGAGCTCGGGTAGCGCGAACCGCCGGCCCTTTGCTGGCGTTTAGTATCCTAAACTGGATACCTGCCTGATCGATCGCTTTCGCCATCAGACCGCCGAGTGCGTCCACTTCTTTTACCAGATGTCCCTTCCCAATACCGCCGATCGCCGGGTTGCAGCTCATCTGCCCCAGAGTGTCGATATTGTGTGTCAAAAGCAGAGTCTGTTGACCCATACGCGCCGCGGCCATCGCAGCCTCGGTGCCTGCATGACCCCCGCCAATGATGATGACGTCAAAAGGATCCGGATAAAACATGGTGATTGCCTCGCATAACGCGGTATGAAAATGAATTGAAGCCCGGGCCGTGGATTCTACTCAACTTTGTCGGCTTGAGAAAGACCCGGGATCCTGGGTATTAAAAAGAAGATCTATTTATTTAGAGATCTGTTCTATTGTGATCTCTTATTAGGATCGCACTGCCCTGTGGATAACAAGGATCCGGCTTTTAAGATCAACAACCTGGAAAGGATCATTAACTGTGAATGATCGGTGATCCTGGACAGTATAAGCTGGGATCAGAATGAGGGGTTATGCACAACTCAAAAACTGAACAACAGTTGTTCTTTGGATAACTACCGGTTGATCCAAGCTTCCTGACAGTGTTATCCACAGTAGATCGCACGATCTGTATACTTATTTGAGTAAATTAATCCACGATCCCAGCCATTCTTCTGCCGGATCTTCCGGAATGTCGTGATCAAGGATGTTGATCTTCAGTGTTTCACCAATCTGTTTTGCACCGGAATTTTTGAGTTCTGCCTCGAGTTTATCGATGGCCCCACAAAAAGTGTCGTATTCACGACTGCCAATACCGATTGCGCCAAAGCGCACCGCAGAAAGATCGGGCTTTTGTTCCTGCAATGCTTCATAGAAAGGAGAAAGGTTGTCCGGAATATCTCCGGCACCGTGGGTTGAGCTGATAACCAGCCAGATCCCAGAGGCAGATAAATCTTCTAACAGCGGACCGTGCAGCGTTTCGGTGGTAAAACCCGCCTCTTCCAGCTTTTCAGCCAGGTGTTCTGCTACATATTCGGCACCGCCCAGGGTGCTGCCGCTGATAAGAGTGATATCTGCCATAAACCGCCACCTTTATTAAGAGTGGCGTATTGTACGCTGTGAACGCGCTGGGATCTACCTGTGGAAAAGTATGGGATTAAAAAAGCTGATCATGGCTTGATGGTGCGCATGATCGGGTTCTGCAGGACGATCAGTGTCTCAGTGGACTGAATTTCATCAATTGTTTGGATCTTGTTGATAAGTACATGCTGGAGGGCGTCGATCGAGCGGCACATTACTTTTATAAAGATGCTGTAGTGGCCGGTGGTGTAATAGGCTTCGGTGACTTCGTCGAGACTTTCCAGCTTTGCCAGCGCGGAAGGATAGTCTTTTGCGCTCTTCAGGATAATGCCGATAAAACAGCCTACGTCATAACCGAGCTGTTTTGGGCTGACGTCGATACGGGCGCCGGTAATGATCCCCGCCTGCTTCATTTTCTCTACACGAACGTGAATCGTCCCCGGGCTTACGCCAAATTGTTTCGCCAGTTCGGCGTAAGCGGTGCGTGCATTGCCCATTAATGCTTCCAGGATGCCGCGGTCCAGATTGTCGATCAGATAATTTTCCATAGGATTTTCTTATGTCTATTGATGATTTGTTCTATTTTAGCCTTCTTTTTTAACGAATCAAAAATGAGTTTGGCTTTTTATTGAATGATTATTGCATGTGTGTCGGTTTTTGTTGCTTAATCATAAGCAACAGGACGCAGGAGTATAAAAAATGAAAACCGCTTACATTGCCAAACAACGTCAAATTAGCTTCGTGAAATCTCACTTTTCTCGTCAACTGGAAGAACGCTTAGGCCTGATTGAAGTCCAGGCGCCGATTCTTAGCCGTGTGGGGGATGGCACGCAGGATAACTTGTCGGGCTGTGAAAAAGCGGTACAGGTAAAAGTGAAAGCTCTGCCTGATGCCCAGTTCGAAGTGGTTCATTCACTGGCGAAGTGGAAACGTCAGACATTAGGGCAACACGACTTCAGCGTGGGCGAAGGGCTGTACACGCACATGAAAGCCCTTCGCCCCGATGAAGACCGTCTTTCCCCGCTGCACTCGGTCTATGTTGACCAGTGGGACTGGGAACGCGTAATGGGCGACGGTGAGCGTCAATTCTCCACTCTGAAAAGCACAGTAGAGGCGATCTGGGCGGGAATTAAAGCAACCGAAGCTGCTGTTAGCGAAGAGTTTGGTCTGGCACCGTTCCTGCCGGATCAGATCCACTTCGTACACAGCCAGGAGTTACTGTCTCGTTATCCGGATCTCGATGCCAAAGGGCGTGAGCGGGCGATTGCGAAAGATCTTGGCGCGGTATTCCTCGTAGGGATTGGTGGCAAGCTGAGCGATGGTCATCGCCACGACGTGCGCGCACCGGATTATGATGACTGGAGCACCCCGTCAGAGCTGGGCCATGCGGGTCTGAACGGCGATATTCTGGTATGGAACCCAGTACTGGAAGATGCGTTTGAGCTTTCTTCCATGGGGATCCGCGTGGATGCCGACACGCTGAAGCATCAACTGGCGCTGACTGGTGATGAAGATCGTCTGCAGCTGGAATGGCATCAGGCGCTGCTGCGTGGTGAAATGCCGCAGACCATCGGTGGCGGTATTGGCCAGTCTCGTTTGACCATGCTGCTGCTGCAACTGCCGCATATTGGCCAGGTTCAGTGTGGTGTATGGCCGGCAGCTGTTCGTGAGAGCGTCCCTTCTCTGCTGTAATCGTTTATCGCCGCCAGCGTCTGAGCAGGCGGCTTCGCATCCCGGTATCAAAGCGCCAGATATGATCGAAAATGCGCATGATGCCGGGTTTGCCGTGTGCTGACATCGCCACGGCGTGAAAGCGATGCTGATGTACCCGCTGCAACTCTTTCACTTTACTCGTCACATCGTCAGGCAACCGCTGGGCGATAAAATCAGAAATCACCACCGCATCAGCGTCAAACCATTCCCGACTTTGTAAGCGTTCCATAATGGCGCGAAAACAACTGGCCAGATCGGTGCCGCCACGAAACTGCTGACTTAAAAAGCGGATCGCTTGTTCAAGACCTTGTGGGCCTGAAAGCTCGTAACGGACGATCTCGGTGGAAAATAACATAATATAGCAGCGTCGATTTTCAGCGAGGGCTATGCGCATCAAGGCCAGGCAGAACGCTTTCGCACACTGCTCATTAAAACCGCCCATTGAGCCGGAAGTATCTACGCAGACAATAAACGGTCCACGCGGTTGTTCGTCGTAATCTTTATGTACCACCGGGCGTTCGATCACTTTTTCACGCCATGATTCACCGTGCAGACGATAGGTGAGCAACTGTTTTTCCACCAGCCGACGATAAAATTCATATTCCAGTTCAGTGATGCCCAGTGTCGCCAGTTCCGGCGGCAGAAGGCGTAAAATATCATCGCTTTGTTGCAGGCCATCAACCTGCTCAGGAACGGTTGCCGGTTCGCGCACCATGGTGCGGAAGGTTTCCATCTGCGCATCGTTGCGGGGTATTGATTTGGCCTCCCGCGAACGTCCCAGCTGTTCCGCCAGACGTTTCAGTTCCGGCTGTTCGTTAAGAAATTCCCCGTATTTCACAATCAACTGATAGTCGCCGCGTTTAAGCTGACCGGCGCTCATATCCCACAGACGACCGGCTGCGGTGTTGTTATCTGCCAGAACTGGTTCGAGCTGTCCGCTTAATGTCATGCGTTCCTGAACTTCGCTCAACAGTTGTTCGCGTTCTTCTTCTAATAACTGCTGATTCAGGGTCGTCGCTTGCACAATCAGGCTTAAGCGCCAACGCTGGAGAAAAAGCGTATGCAATGACGGAGTGATAGTGCTGTTAGCATCAACCAGCTGTCGGGCTTGTTCGGCCCACGGGGAATTCAGACGATGCAGTAAGTCCAGAATCTGCGGCAGCTGCACAATAAACTGCGGCGTGGAGAGAAGCTGGCTTTGCTGATAGCACATGACCTCTTCAGTGAGTTCCGGCGGGACACGCGTATCTTTCAGACGGCTATGCAGCACCTCACGCCAGCGGGGAATATCATCGGTGATTGCCGCCTTGAGGCGCGGGAATTTTTCAAAGAATACCACCAGCTGCGGTGAGGCCAGCAGCGCGATGATCATCTCTTCGATCAATCCCTCTTCGCTGACGGCCAGCATCACATTGAGCGTATCCAGTGTTAGCATTGTTGCGCCTGGCGAATCTGGGCACCGACATCCTGTAGGCTGGCTTCAATGCGACCTAACCAGTCGCCAGGGATAAACAGACATTTTTGCTGTTCGCTGAATAAAATGTGTTGCTTACGCCAGTCGCTTTCAAGCTCTTCCAGTTGTTGTTTTATTTCATCTGGTAGACCTTCAGCCGATGAACCGGGGAGCGTCAGCATACTGCCTTGTAAACTTACATCGCGTACAACCAGATGTTGGGCGCTATCAACTTCCAGATTCAGTTTCTGGGCAAAGCCGATACCGTTCAGTTTGCCACGAATTTCACCACCTTTGCTCAGCCACTGTTCCAGCGCGCTACGCTCAAAGGAGATATGAACTACTTCCATATCATGCAGTTTTAACGGTTTTTGCAGCAGCAGAGTCAGATTGGAAGCAGTAACGTTGACAGGAAGCTGATACTGCTGACGACGGCTGAAAATGCCGCCCAGACGAATTACCGTTAAGGCTGTTTTATCGCTTTGTTGCTGCTGGAGTTGCAGACGACGTTGCACAATCGCGCCCAGGCGGGTCAACATCCCTTGCTGTTGCCAGGCATGACCGGTCATCAATAAATCAATTTGTTGTTGAATCAAATTCAGGCTTTGCGCGTCATACCACAGGCAATCTTTCAGCAAGATAAGATCAACCGGGGCAACAGCACTGCGACCACTAAAAAAAGCGCTGGCCTGCAATAAGCGGATCGCTTTTTTCCAGCGACGATCGGAGACGTAAGGCGCATCCGGTAATTTATCCAGTTGCTGGCGCAGCATAAAAATCAGCTCAAATACATGATCGGGCAGCGTAATTTCACTAATCTCTTTTTGCCAGCGTTCATATTCTTCATCAGTGACCTGCAAGGCGGCAGGAACCGGATTGTTATTTTCATCTTGTTGGCTGGTCAGCATGGAGCGGAAATTCGCTTTATCCTGCACTTTATCTAACCACAGACGAATCAGCATGCGGTCATATAACGCTTCCAGACTGCTGTCTGCTTCCGGCAGCTCGTTGGAGGCCGCCATGAGCAAGCGCATCGGGATTTTTTCGACATGAGCACCGTTACGGAATTGACGTTCGTTAATAGCGGTTAGCAGGGTATTAAGAATTGCCGGGCCAGCTTTCCAGATTTCATCCAGAAAGACGATTTCTGCTTCCGGCAGGTAACCGCTGGTTAAGCGTTCATAGCGTCCCTCATCTTTTAACGCCTGAATGGAAAGGGGGCCAAAAACTTCTTCCGGGGTGGAGAAGCGGGTCATCAGATATTCAAAATCGCGCGCATTCTGGAAGGCGAATTTTAAGCGACGGGCGATCAGACTTTTAGCAATACCTGGGGGGCCAAGCAGGAACACGCTTTCACCACTTAATGCCGCTAACAAACACAGGCGGATGGCGTGGCTACGTTCATAAAGCCCCTTTTCCAGCGCGCTGCTCAGGCGGGAAATTCTTTCCGCTAATAAATGAGGGTGAGCCATAATGAAGTGGCGTCCTTTCGTCAAAAGTTCTGCGTAAATTGCGAGTATAGACGTTTCTTGCTGGTGGCAAAAATAGTCTCAAAGAAGGGATATTTTTCTTTGAGCCAGGTTAATGTGGCCGCATTTAGGAGTACGATTTTGCCGTTAATCGTGCATACTGAGCGCTTTTTTGTGGGCCAAGGGACTACGCACACATTTCATATTTCAACGAAAGACTAGTCTATGAGCACTGATAATAAGCAATCGTTGCCCGCGATAACCCTCGCGGCGATTGGAGTTGTCTACGGCGATATTGGTACCAGCCCGTTATATACACTTCGTGAATGTTTGTCCGGCCAGTTTGGTTTTGGCGTTGAACGCGATGCCGTGTTTGGCTTTTTATCGCTGATCTTCTGGCTGCTAATCTTTGTGGTTTCCATCAAATACCTTACCTTCGTGATGCGCGCGGATAACGCCGGAGAAGGGGGAATTCTGACGTTGATGTCGCTTGCCGGGCGTAATACGTCGGCGCGAACGACCTCAATGTTAGTGATTATGGGGCTAATCGGTGGCAGCTTTTTCTATGGTGAAGTCGTCATAACACCTGCTATTTCGGTGATGTCTGCCATTGAAGGTCTGGAAATCGTCGCCCCGCAACTGGATACCTGGATAGTTCCCCTCTCAATCATCGTTCTTACTTTACTGTTTATGATTCAAAAACATGGCACGGCTATGGTCGGTAAGCTGTTTGCGCCGATCATGCTGACCTGGTTTTTGATTCTGGCAGGGCTGGGGTTACGTAGCATTATTGCTAACCCGGAAGTGCTGCATGCGCTGAATCCGATGTGGGCGGTGCATTTCTTCCTTGAATACAAAACGGTTTCTTTTATTGCATTAGGGGCGGTGGTGCTGTCGATTACCGGAGTCGAGGCGCTGTATGCCGATATGGGGCATTTTGGTAAGTTCCCGATTCGCCTGGCGTGGTTCACTGTCGTCTTGCCTTCCTTAACCCTTAACTACTTCGGCCAGGGAGCGCTGTTGTTAAAGAACCCGGAAGCGATTAAGAACCCGTTCTTCCTGTTAGCACCTGATTGGGCGCTAATCCCGCTGCTGATTATCGCTGCACTGGCAACGGTGATTGCCTCGCAGGCAGTTATCTCTGGCGTTTTCTCATTGACGCGTCAGGCGGTACGTCTGGGATATCTTTCGCCGATGCGTATCATTCACACCTCCGAAAGGGAGTCAGGGCAAATCTATATTCCGTTTGTGAACTGGATGCTCTATGTCGCGGTCGTGATTGTGATTGTCAGCTTTGAGCACTCCAGTAACCTGGCGGCGGCGTATGGGATTGCGGTGACCGGAACGATGGTACTGACGTCTATTCTTTCGACTACCGTGGCGCGTCAGAACTGGCACTGGAATAAGTATTTTGTTGCGCTGATCCTGATAGCCTTCCTTTGTGTCGATATTCCATTGTTCACCGCTAACCTCGATAAACTGCTCTCCGGCGGCTGGTTGCCATTGAGCCTCGGTACGGTGATGTTTATCGTGATGACCACCTGGAAGAGCGAGCGTTTCCGCCTGCTGCGACGGATGCATGAACATGGTAATTCTCTGGAAGCGATGATTGCTTCGCTGGAGAAATCACCGCCCGTTCGCGTTCCCGGAACCGCGGTGTACATGTCGCGTGCAATCAACGTCATTCCCTTTGCGCTGATGCATAACCTTAAACATAACAAGGTATTGCATGAGCGGGTGATTCTGTTAACTCTGCGTACCGAAGACGCGCCATATGTCCATAACGTCCGTCGGGTACAGATTGAACAACTGTCGCCCACTTTCTGGCGCGTGGTGGCAAGTTACGGCTGGCGGGAAACGCCAAACGTGGAAGAAGTCTTCCACCGCTGTGGCCTGGAAGGCTTAAGTTGCCGGATGATGGAAACCTCCTTCTTTATGTCCCATGAGTCGTTGATCCTCGGCAAACGCCCGTGGTACTTACGTTTGCGTGGCAAACTGTACTTGCTGTTGCAGCGTAATGCACTGCGTGCACCAGATCAGTTTGAAATCCCACCAAACAGGGTTATTGAACTAGGTACTCAGGTCGAAATCTAACGCCAGACGCCTCCTTTCTCCATAAAGGAGGCGTTTTTGTTTTTCATGCTTAATCACGATGTAAAACGTTTCGATGTTGATCACATTTCAGTAACGTTGCGATGGTTTTCTCTGTTCAGTCAGGATTAAACTGCTGGTCAGCGAAACGTTTCGCTGATGGAGAAAAAAATGAAAAAAGGCACCGTTCTTAATTCTGATATTTCGTCGGTGATCTCCCGTCTGGGGCATACCGATACGCTGGTGGTGTGTGATGCTGGTTTACCCATCCCAAAAAGTACAACGCGTATCGATGTGGCATTAACCCAGGGCGTACCTTCTTTTATGCAGGTACTGGGAGTTGTTACGAGTGAAATGCAGGTTGAGGCAGCCATTATCGCGGAAGAGATCAAACAACATAATCCGCAACTCCACGAAACGTTGCTCACTCACCTTGAGCAGCTGCAACAACACCAGGGAAACACCATTGAAATTCGTTACACCACGCATGAACAATTCAAACAACTAACCGCAGAAAGTCAGGCGGTAATTCGCAGCGGAGAATGTTCTCCGTATGCAAATATCATTCTCTGTGCTGGCGTGACGTTCTGAGGTCGTCATGGAAGCATTACTACAGCTTAAAGGCATTGATAAAGCCTTTCCGGGCGTAAAAGCCCTCTCGGGCGCCGCGTTAAATGTCTATCCGGGCCGCGTGATGGCGCTGGTAGGCGAAAACGGCGCGGGTAAATCCACCATGATGAAAGTGCTTACCGGTATCTATACTCGCGATGCCGGTACGCTTTTATGGCTGGGGAAAGAAACGACATTTACCGGGCCGAAATCTTCCCAGGAAGCCGGGATTGGGATTATCCACCAGGAGCTGAACCTGATCCCGCAGTTGACCATTGCCGAAAACATTTTCCTCGGTCGTGAGTTTGTTAATCGCTTTGGCAAAATTGACTGGAAAACCATGTATGCCGAAGCGGATAAATTGCTGGCTAAACTTAACCTGCGCTTTAAAAGCGACAAGCTGGTGGGCGATCTTTCCATCGGTGACCAGCAAATGGTTGAAATTGCCAAAGTGCTGAGCTTTGAGTCGAAAGTCATCATTATGGATGAACCGACTGATGCGCTGACTGATACCGAAACCGAATCCCTGTTCCGCGTCATCCGCGAGCTGAAATCGCAAGGCCGCGGCATTGTCTATATTTCCCACCGCATGAAAGAAATCTTCGAGATTTGCGATGACGTTACCATTTTTCGTGACGGGCAATTTATTGCCGAGCGTGAAGTGGCATCGCTGACCGAAGATTCGCTGATTGAGATGATGGTGGGCCGCAAACTGGAAGAGCAGTATCCACACCTGGACAAAGCGCCGGGAGATATCCGCCTGAAAGTCGATAATCTCTGCGGACCTGGTGTTAACAACGTCTCTTTTACCCTACGCAATGGCGAAATCCTTGGCGTCTCTGGTTTGATGGGCGCGGGGCGTACCGAATTGATGAAAGTGCTCTATGGCGCACTGCCGCGCACCAGCGGTTATGTCACGCTGGATGGGCATGAAGTTATTACTCGTTCACCGCAGGATGGTCTGGCAAACGGCATTGTGTATATCTCTGAAGACCGTAAACGCGACGGTTTAGTACTTGGCATGTCAGTAAAAGAAAATATGTCGCTGACTGCGCTGCGCTACTTCAGCCGTACTGGCGGCAGTTTGAAGCATGCCGATGAACAACAGGCAGTGAGTGATTTTATTCGCCTGTTCAATGTGAAAACGCCGTCAATGGAACAGGCAATTGGCCTGCTCTCCGGTGGCAATCAGCAAAAAGTGGCGATTGCCCGCGGTCTGATGACGCGCCCGAAAGTACTTATCCTTGATGAACCTACCCGTGGTGTAGATGTCGGCGCGAAAAAAGAGATCTATCAACTGATCAACCAGTTCAAAGCCGATGGCTTGAGCATCATTCTGGTGTCATCAGAGATGCCAGAAGTATTAGGCATGAGCGATCGCATCATCGTCATGCATGAAGGGCATCTCAGCGGGGAATTTACTCGTGAGCAAGCCACCCAGGAAGTGTTAATGGCTGCCGCTGTGGGCAAGCTTAATCGCGTGAATCAGGAGTAAAAAAATGACAACCCAGACTGTTTCTGGTCGCCGTTATTTCACGAAAGCGTGGCTGATGGAGCAGAAATCGCTTATCGCTCTGCTGGTGCTGATCGCGATTGTCTCGACGTTAAGCCCGAACTTTTTCACCATCAATAACTTATTCAATATTCTCCAGCAAACCTCGGTGAACGCCATTATGGCGGTCGGCATGACGCTGGTGATCCTGACGTCGGGCATCGACCTGTCCGTCGGTTCTCTGTTGGCGCTGACTGGCGCAGTTGCTGCGTCTATCGTCGGCATTGAAGTCAATGCGCTGGTGGCTGTCGCTGCCGCACTGGCATTAGGTGCCGCAATTGGTGCGGTAACAGGGGTGATTGTGGCGAAAGGCCGCGTCCAGGCGTTTATCGCTACCCTCGTGATGATGTTATTGCTGCGCGGCGTGACCATGGTTTATACCAACGGTAGCCCAGTGAATACCGGCTTTACTGAGAACGCCGATCTGTTTGGCTGGTTTGGTATTGGTCGTCCGCTGGGCGTACCGACGCCAGTCTGGATCATGGGGATTGTCTTCCTCGCGGCCTGGTACATGCTGCATCACACGCGTCTGGGGCGTTACATCTACGCGCTGGGCGGCAACGAAGCGGCAACGCGTCTTTCTGGTATCAACGTCAATAAAATCAAGATCATCGTCTATTCTCTTTGTGGTCTGCTGGCATCGCTGGCCGGGATCATTGAAGTGGCGCGCCTCTCCTCCGCACAACCCACGGCGGGGACTGGCTATGAGCTGGATGCTATTGCGGCGGTGGTTCTGGGCGGTACGAGTCTGGCGGGCGGAAAAGGTCGCATTGTTGGGACGTTGATCGGCGCATTAATTCTTGGCTTCCTTAATAATGGATTGAATTTGTTAGGTGTTTCCTCCTATTACCAGATGATCGTCAAAGCTGTGGTGATTTTGCTGGCGGTGCTGGTAGACAACAAAAAGCAGTAATAACGACTACAGGACATCTTGAATATGAACATGAAAAAACTGGCTACCCTGGTTTCTGCTGTTGCGCTAAGCGCCACCGTTAGTGCGAATGCAATGGCAAAAGACACCATTGCGCTGGTGGTTTCCACACTCAATAACCCGTTCTTTGTATCGCTGAAAGATGGCGCGCAGAAAGAGGCGGATAAACTCGGCTATAACCTGGTGGTGCTGGACTCCCAGAACAACCCGGCGAAAGAGCTGGCGAACGTGCAGGACTTAACCGTTCGCGGCACCAAAATTCTGCTGATTAACCCAACCGACTCCGATGCGGTGGGTAACGCCGTGAAGATGGCAAACCAGGCTAACATCCCGGTTATCACCCTTGACCGTCAGGCCACGAAAGGCGAAGTGGTGAGCCACATTGCTTCTGATAACGTACTGGGCGGCAAAATCGCCGGTGATTACATCGCGAAGAAAGCGGGCGAAGGTGCCAAAGTTATCGAGCTGCAAGGCATTGCCGGTACATCCGCAGCCCGTGAACGTGGCGAAGGTTTCCAGCAGGCTGTTGCTGCTCACAAATTTAACGTCCTTGCCAGCCAGCCGGCAGACTTCGACCGTACCAAAGGTTTGAACGTAATGCAGAACCTACTGACCGCTCATCCGGATGTGCAGGCAGTGTTCGCGCAGAATGATGAAATGGCGCTGGGCGCACTGCGTGCGCTGCAAACTGCTGGTAAATCGGATGTGATGGTCGTCGGATTTGACGGTACACCTGATGGCGAAAAAGCAGTAAATGATGGCAAACTGGCAGCGACTATCGCTCAGTTACCCGATCAGATTGGCGCGAAAGGTGTCGAAACCGCGGACAAAGTTCTGAAAGGCGAAAAAGTTCAGGCGAAATATCCGGTTGATCTGAAACTGGTTGTTAAGCAGTAGTCTTAGTCAGGTTTTATAACCTGATAGTGGCATCAATACGTCATCGACAGATGAACGTGTAATATAAAGAAAAGCAGGGCACGCGCCACCCTAACCCGGTGGCGCATTTTATGGACATCCCGAATATGCAAAACGCAGGCAGCCTCGTTGTTCTTGGCAGCATTAATGCTGACCATATCCTTAATCTTCAATCTTTTCCTACTCCAGGCGAAACCGTAACCGGTAACCACTATCAAGTCGCATTTGGCGGCAAAGGCGCGAATCAGGCGGTGGCAGCAGGGCGTAGCGGCGCGAATATCTCGTTTATAGCCTGCACGGGCGATGACAGTATTGGCGAGAGCGTACGTCAGCAGCTCGCTACTGATAACATTGATATTTCTCCGGTCAGCGTGATCAAAGGTGAATCAACAGGTGTAGCGCTGATTTTTGTTAATGGCGAAGGTGAGAATGTCATTGGTATTCATGCTGGCGCTAATGCTGCCCTTTCCCCTGTGCTGGTAGAAGCACAACGTGAGCGTATTGCGAATGCCTCAGCATTATTAATGCAGCTGGAATCACCACTCGAAAGTGTGATGGCAGCAGCGAAAATTGCCCATCAAAATAAGACTATCGTTGCGCTTAACCCGGCCCCGGCTCGCGAACTTCCTGACGAACTGTTGGCGCTGGTGGACATTATTACGCCAAACGAAACGGAAGCAGAAAAGCTCACCGGTATTCGTGTTGAAAATGATGAAGATGCGGCGAAGGCGGCGCAGGTACTGCATGAAAAAGGTATCCGTACTGTACTGATTACTTTAGGAAGTCGTGGTGTATGGGCTAGCGTGAATGGTGAAGGTCAGCTCGTTCCTGGATTCCGGGTGCAGGCTGTCGATACCATTGCTGCCGGAGATACCTTTAACGGTGCGTTAATCACGGCGTTGCTGGAAGAAAAAACATTGCCAGAGGCGATTCGTTTTGCCCATGCCGCCGCTGCGATTGCCGTAACACGTAAAGGCGCTCAACCTTCCGTACCGTGGCGTGAAGAGATCGACGCATTTTTAGACAGGCAGAGGTGACGCTTGGCTACAATGAAAGATGTTGCCCGCCTGGCGGGCGTTTCTACCTCAACAGTTTCTCACGTCATCAATAAAGATCGCTTCGTCAGTGAAGCGATTACCGCCAAAGTTGAAGCGGCGATTAAAGAACTCAATTACGCGCCATCAGCTCTGGCGCGTAGCCTCAAACTCAATCAAACACATACCATTGGCATGTTGATCACTGCCAGTACCAATCCTTTCTATTCAGAACTGGTGCGTGGTGTTGAACGCAGCTGCTTCGAGCGCGGTTATAGTCTTGTCCTTTGTAATACCGAAGGCGATGAGCAGCGAATGAATCGTAATCTGGAAACGTTGATGCAAAAGCGTGTTGATGGCCTGCTGTTACTCTGCACCGAAACGCATCAGCCTTCGCGTGAAATCATGCAACGTTATCCGACGGTGCCTACCGTGATGATGGACTGGGCGCCGTTCGATGGCGACAGCGATCTTATTCAGGATAACTCGTTGCTGGGAGGCGATTTAGCGACGCAATATCTGATCGACAAAGGTCATACTCGTATCGCCTGTATTACCGGGCCTCTGGATAAAACGCCTGCACGATTGCGGCTGGAAGGTTATCGGGCGGCGATGAAACGTGCTGGCCTCGACATTCCCGATGGCTATGAAGTGACTGGCGATTTTGAATTTAACGGCGGGTTTGACGCGATGCGACAGCTGTTATCACATCCTCTGCGTCCTCAGGCGGTCTTTACCGGAAATGACGCAATGGCAGTGGGTGTTTACCAGGCGTTGTACCAGGCTGGATTGCATGTCCCGCAGGATATCGCGGTGATTGGTTATGACGATATTGAACTGGCACGTTATATGACGCCACCGCTCACCACTATCCATCAACCGAAAGATGAATTGGGAGAGCTGGCGATTGATGTACTCATCCACCGAATGGCGCAGCCAACCTTACAGCAACAACGATTACAACTTACTCCGATTCTGATGGCGCGTGGCTCGGCTTAGATTTTTGCTGGCGTTTAATCAAATTATTACCATCAGTTGCCTTCAGGAGCATGAACATCGCTGCTGAAGCAACCGTAATCATCCCCATCGTAATAAACGTATAGTGGAATTGTTCAACAATCGTCGTACCTTCCATCCCTTCGTAAACGCGAAGAACGGCTGCGCTAACGGCTACACCTAAACTGATCGACAACTGTTGCGTGACAGCCAGAACGCTATTACCACTGCTGGCGTTGTCATCGGTCAGATCGGCAAGTGTTATGGTATTCATCGCGGTAAATTGCGTCGACATCGCCATCCCTAAAATAAACAACGGCAAAATTAGCATCCAGATCGCTATTGCCGGAGATTGCAATGAGAACTGGGCGATCATCAAACCAATAATCACCGTAATTCCCACTAACGTATGGCGATAGCCCAGACGCCGTAAAACCTGCGTAACCATCGATTTCGCAATAATGGAGCCTAACGCTATCGGTGCCATCATGCAGCCGGCAATAAACGCCTGATAACCAAATCCTACCTGTAACATCAATGGCATAAGGAACGGTACACAGCCAGTCCCCAGACGGGTTGCAATATTGCCTACGATACCGATCGAGAAAGTGCGGGTTTTAAATAAATTTAATGAAATTAATGGGTTTGGCGTTCGTCGCGCATGGAGGATATAGAGAAGCAGTAACACTATGCTGGCCACAATGACCGTCAAGGCTATCCAGGTTTCAACAATTTTCTCACCAAACAGCTCTATTCCACTTGAGAAGAGCACAAGGCTAAGACCGAACAGTAAGAAACCAGTGATATCAAATTTTCGACGTGCTGTGGTGAAGTTGGGCATATGTTTGCGAGCGTAAAGAAGGCCCGCAATACCAATGGGAATATTGATTAAAAAGATCCAGTGCCATGTCGCCCACGTGACTAACATGCCCCCAAGAACGGGCCCTAAAATCGGCCCTACCAGACCCGGCATGGCGACAAAATTCAGTACCGGGAGGAGTTCATTGCGTGGGTATGCGCGCAGTAACGCCAGGCGAGCGACCGGCATCATCATTGCGCCGCCTATCCCCTGAATAACACGGAAGACAACCAGTTGTGGCAGCGAGTTTGAGAGTGCGCAGGCCAGAGAACCCAACGTGAACAAGCTAACGGCAATGGTGAAAACGCGGCGTGTGCCGAAGCGGTCGGCCAGCCATCCGCTGACCGGAATAAGCATCGCCACCGTCAGCGTGTAACTGATGATGGCCGATTGCATAGCGAGGGGGGAGCGATTAAGACTATGAGCGATATCGGGTAGGGCTGTATTCAGGATAGTGGCATCAAGTGCCTGCATGAAGAAAGCCATCGCCGCAATCCATGGCAAACCCGCCATACTGCGCTTCTTTTTCTCGCTCATTCAATGTCCCTTTGTCTGGTTATCACTTATCCGGAGTGTGTAGTAGCGCCTGACAAGCCTTAAATGCCGCGTTGCCATCGCTTTGGATAATCGCATCGACGATCGCCTGGTGCAGATCCAGCTTTATCACGGTGTCACTGGTTATTGACGTGAAGTAAGTGTGATAAACCGAATGGAATAGCGAGGCGAAAGAGGTCAAAAACGGATTGGCGCTCATTTCATAGATGTGCTCATGCCAGGCCATATCGACCTCAACCCAACGTTCTCGGCGAAAGTTATCTTTTAATGCGACCATTTCGGCCATTAGCGTGTTGAGATGCGCCTTCTGTTCTGCTGTTCCTACCGTTGCAGCCAGTAAACAGGCTTGCGGCTCCAGACATATACGCATAACCAGAAAGTGATCAATGACCTGATGAAAGTTCTCTTCTGTCATCCACCAGGTGAGTAATTCCTGATCAAGAAAGTTCCAGTTGGATTGTGGCATGACCCGAGTACCAATTCGTGGACGCGGTAAAACCATCCCCTTTGCTGTTAACGTCTTGACCGCTTCGCGTACCGCAGTACGACTCACACCAAATTGCTCACCCAGTTCAATTTCACCCGGCAAAATGGTGCCAGGTGCGTATTCACCTTTTAAGATTCGTTGTGCCAGCTTCTCAGCCAGAACATATGAAAGGTTTTTCTGTGCAGCTAACTGTTGTGCGCTTAAAGGCATTACTTATCTTCCTTTTTCTTTTTATTCCTCTTTAGTATGCCACCTGGAAGTGTGATTGCGGTTGCAAAAACGGCAAATTGCTTGTTTTATGGCACGCTCACAGGTGTTTTGCTGAAAAAACGCGCATTCGGAAA